>JANWXO010000019.1:0-7026 GCA_025057295.1 Candidatus Binatia bacterium
GCAGGAGTCCTTCAGGGCAGCAAGCTATACTGGCGCAATACGGTCTGCAACTTTGCGCGGTTTTCCTCGGCCATGGGCACGAGCGGCAGACGCAGCTCGAGCTGGCAGCGGCCCATCAATGCCAGGGCGGTCTTCACCGGAATCGGATTGGTCTCGATAAAGAGGGCGCGGATCAACGGAATGAGCCGGATCTGCAGCTGCGCTGCCTTGTCCCACTGCCTGGCCAGACACGCATTGGCGAGGTCTGCCATCTCTCGCGGCACGACGTTCGCCGCCGTACTGATGACCCCTTTACCCCCGAGCGACATCATGGAGAAGGTCAACGAGTCCTCACCCGAAAGCACAGCCAACCGGTCGCCACAAGTCGAAAAGATGTTCAGGACCTGATCGATCGACCCCGCCGCTTCCTTCACCCCGACGATATTCTCGATCTCGGCCAGGCGCGCCATAGTGCTGGGTTCGATATTGGAGCCGGTGCGAGACGGGATATTGTAGAAGATGATAGGAAAGCCGGGCACGGCCTGCGCCACCGCCTTATAGTGCTGGTAGATCCCTTCCTGGGTCGGTCGGTTATAGTAGGGCGAGATCATGAGGGCGCCGTCAGCTCCCACCTCTTGTGCTTCCCGCGTCAGGCGGATCGCCTCGGCGGTACAGTTCGAACCCGTCCCTGCGATCACCGGCACCCGTTTCTTCACGATCTCGACGACGAGTTTGACCACCTGGGTGTGTTCCTCATGCGAGAGCGTAGCAGACTCCCCCGTGGTGCCGCAGGGCACGATGCCGTGGGTGCCGCTGCGGATCTGCCATTCGATCAGATCGGCGAGCCGTTGCTCGTCGATTTTTCCGTTCTTAAAGGGAGTCACCAGCGCGACCAGCGAACCTGCAAACATAACGACCTCCGCTCGGAACAGTGAGGAGCCGTGCAGGGAAGCCTTCCCCTCGCATCATGACGCACGACTCACGTCTGCGATTTCGATCGTGCCCTCGAACACCTCTTCTGCCGGGCCGGTCATGTAGACATGGTTGTCCTGCGTGCGCCACTCGATCTGCAAATCCCCGCCACGCAGATGCACCAATACGCAACGCCCCGCTTTGTGATTGAGCACCGCGGCCACCGCAGCCGCACAGGCACCGGTCCCGCAGGCCCAGGTTTCCCCGGATCCCCGTTCCCACACCCGCATGCGCAGTTCGGCGGGATTGAGCACCTGGATGAATTCGGTGTTCACGCGCTGAGGGAAAAAGGGGTGGTATTCAAATTTCGGCCCGATTTTTTCCAATGCTAAGGTATCTACCGTATCGACAAAGGTCACACAGTGCGGATTGCCCATCGAGACACAGGTGATCCGATAGACTTGCCCCTCGACCTCCAGCGGACGATCGATCACCTGACCCCTGGCTGCTACAGGAATACGGGGGCCGTCCAAAATCGGCTCTCCCATGTCAACAGTAACGCGGGAGACACGGCCGTTGTCGATCTCCAGGAAGAGCGTTTTGACCCCAGCGTCGGTCTCGATGGTGAGCGGATTTGCCCGTGCTAAGCCGCGCTCGTACACGTATTTGCCGACACAGCGAATGCCGTTTCCGCACATCTCTCCCCGGCTACCGTCAGCGTTATACATTTCCATGCGTGCATGAGCGATAGCCGAAGGACAAATCAGGATGAGCCCGTCTCCCCCAATACCGGTCCGACGGTCGCTCAGTCGTCGCGCCATTGCCGCCGGCTCGGGGAGCGTCGTCGTAAAGGCATTGACGTAGATATAGTCATTGCCGATCCCGTGCATTTTCGTGAAAGGCAGTTTCATCGCATCCACTCCCCACGAAGCCAATTGCCTTAGAGCAGTCACGCCAGTGTCTCCCCCTCACTGGAGTTGAAGGGAGGTTCTCAACGCTCTGTTCGCGTACCACGAAGCCCCGATCCCCGTCAACCAACGCCCAGACGCGGACGATGTTCCCCCGTCCGCCGCAGCGTCACGATCCTCCTTGCCACACCAGCTCAACCGTATTGGAGGGCCTACTATAATGTCCGTCCAATGTGAATGCCTGCACGCGATAGCGATAGAGGGTCCCGGGTGTGAGCTGGGCATCGGTATAGCTGAAGCGTTTGGCCTGGCGAAAGCGATCGCGGTCCTCAACTGGCACCACGGCAATTTGCGTAAACGGCGCAGGAGCCTCTCCCCCACCCTGGACTGCCCGCAGGACAATAAATCCTCCGAGGTCGTCCATCTCGCTCCCATCCATATATCGTTGCGGCCGTTCCCAGCGGAGCTGGATGGCGTTGTCCTCGACCGCGAGCGTCAGGTTGCGTACCGGCTCCGGCGCCACCAGCTCGGGTGGACGTACCGCTGTCTTGCGCCCACACGCCGCTAGCAACAGCAAGAGCACCAGACAGGCGATGCGCGAGCAGCGGTCAGCCTCGCGTCCTCCTGCTGCCCTGTAGACTGTACGCCACTTCATTTGCCCTCTCCGATAGCGCGCAGACGCCGTTGGACCTGCACGCGCGCCGTCCCGCCGTAGGAACGACGTCGGTCAACCGCCGCCTCCGGCGTCAAACGCCCCAGCAGATCCGCCTCAAAGAGAGGTGAAAAGCGCCGCCACTCCGCCAGGGAAAGCTCTTCCAGCTGTTTGTCCTCCTCGAGGCACCAGCGGACGACCTTCCCGACGATTTCATGCGCGCGGCGGAACGGCATCCCCTTCTCTACGAGATACTCGGCCACATCGGTAGCGAGCAGAAACCCTCCACGCGCCGCTTCGCGCAAGCGGTCCGTGCGAAAGGTCACGTGCGGCAGCATGGCCGTGAGCACGCCGAGTACCCCCTTCACCGTATCGACCGTATCGAACAACGGCTCTTTGTCCTCTTGCAGGTCCCTATTGTAGGACAGGGGGAGCCCTTTGAGCACCGTCAGCAGGGCAAAGAGGTTGCCATAGACGCGTCCGGTTTTGCCGCGCACGAGCTCAGGAACATCAGGGTTTTTCTTTTGTGGCATCATCGAACTGCCGGTAGCAAAGGCATCGGGCAGTTCGATAAAGGCAAACTCACTGCTTGCCCACAGCACCAGCTCTTCCGCCAGCCGGCTGAGATGCATAGCGAGAATGGCACAGGCCGCAAGAAACTCGACGACAAAGTCCCGGTCGGCAACCGTATCCAGACTATTCTCGCTCACGCGGGGAAACCGCAGCAGACGCGCGACGTAGTGCCGATCAATAGGCAGCGTTGTCCCTGCCAGCGCCCCCGCACCCAAGGGGAGGACGTTGACCCGTTCGGAGCATTGCTGCAAGCGTGCCCTGTCACGCTCCAGCATCTCGTAATAGGCCAGGAGATGGTGGGCCAACAACACTGGTTGGGCACGTTGCAGATGGGTGTACCCAGGCATAACCGTTCCAGCGTGACGCTTCGCCAGGCGGACGAGCTGACGCTGCAAGGACTGACACAACCGCTGGATGGCAGCAATTTCATCACGCAGGTACAAGCGGACGTCGAGTAGGACCTGGTCGTTGCGACTTCGCGCCGTGTGTAACTTCCCCCCTACTGGACCGAGCTTTTCCATCAGCCGCCGCTCGATCGCCATGTGAATGTCTTCGTCGGAGGGGAGAAACGGAAAGGTACCGCGTTGCAGCTCCTGCTTGATACTGTCCAAGCCCTTGAGGATCTTCTCCCCTTCGGCGCGGGTGAGAATCTTCTGTTTCACCAGCATGCGGCAATGGGCCACGCTGCCCTGAATATCGTATAAGGCCAGGCGTTTATCGAAGGCGAGAGAAGAGGTGAAGGCCTCCACGGCTGGATGTGAAGCGTCGGCAAAGCGACCAGCCCAGGCTTTGCGTTGCACGTGTCGTCTCATCGCAGTGGAGAGTAGACGGCGGGCGTTGGGAACCAGAGTGCACCCCGCACGAGACCGGCAAGGCTGCTGGCTAGCGTCGAGTCAAGGCACGGAGGCGGAGGCGGAGCGCGTTGAGGCGGATAAAACCTTCAGCGTCGGCCTGGCGATAATCCCCTCCCGCCTCGAAGGTCACGACCTCAGGGTTGTACAGCGAGTAGGTAGACTTGCGACCAGCAACAATCACGTTGCCTTTATAGAGTTTCAAACGGACTGTGCCGCTCACCTGTTTCTGCGCCTCGTCAATGGCCGCCTGCAGCATCTCACGTTCAGGCGCAAACCAATAGCCGTAATAGATCATCTCGGCATAGCGCGGGATGAGGGAGTCGCGCAGGTGCATCACCTCGCGGTCGAGGGTGAGCGATTCGATCGCACGATGCGCCACATGCAGAATCGTCCCGCCCGGGGTCTCATACACGCCACGCGACTTCATGCCCACATAGCGGTTTTCGACCACGTCCAGCCGACCGATGCCGTGCCTCCCACCCAACACATTCAACCGACCGAGCAGCGCAGCCGGAGAGAGCCGTTCACCGTTCACCGCGACGGGATCGCCAGCCTCGTACTCGATCTCGACATATTCAGGTGTATCGGGTGCACGCTCGGGAGACACGGTCAGGACAAACATATCCTCGTACGGCTCGCGCCACGGGTCTTCCAGGATCCCTCCCTCGTAACTGATGTGGAACAGATTCCGGTCCGTGCTGTACGGCTTCTCTTTCGTGACAGGCACGGGAATGCCATGCGTTTCAGCGTAGGCGATGAGATCGGAGCGCGAGCGCATGTCCCACAACCGCCAGGGCGCAATCACCCGCAGGTGGGGGTCGAGGGCGTAGTAGGTCAGCTCGAACCGCACCTGGTCGTTCCCCTTGCCCGTAGCCCCATGTGAGACGGCATCCGCCCCTTCTCGGCGCGCGATCTCGACCTGTCGCTTCGCGATCAAAGGCCGCGCGATCGAGGTTCCGAGGAGATACCCACCTTCGTAGAAGGCGTTGGCCCGTAGCATGGGAAAGACAAAGTCGCGCACGAACTCCTCGCGCACGTCTTCGATCATCACTTTGCTCGCCCCGACCTTTTCGGCTTTCTCTGCGATCGGACCGAGCTCCTCGCCCTGGCCAAGATCGGCGCAGAAGGCGATGACCTCGCAGCGATAGGTGTCGATCAGCCACCGCAGGATCACCGAGGTATCCAACCCGCCACTGTAGGCGAGTACGACTTTCTTCACGTCTGTCACGGCACCCACTTCCTACGCAAAGTGGGAGCACCCTAGCACGCACAGGGGAGGGAGACAACGGCAAGAATCGCCGCTAGGAGCCAGGAAGTACTCTCACTCACGGACGAGGAGGCTCGGCGGCTTCAGGTGGCGTCATGTCACTTTTACGGCGTTGCCGTAGCAACCACACCATGATGGCTTTCTGCACATGGAGGCGGTTCTCCGCCTGTTCGAGCACGAGAGACTGGGGTCCATCGAGAACGTCGTCGGTGATTTCTTCTCCCCGATGGGCCGGTAAACAGTGCATGACGAAGGCTCGCGGTTTGGCCATCGCCATCACCGCTGCGTTGACCTGATACGGACGGAAGACCTCTCGGCGACGTGCCCTCTCTTGCTCCTGGCCCATGCTCACCCATACATCCGTATACACGGCATCGGCGCCGCGTACGGCCTCTTCTACCGAGTGGGTAATCGTCACCCGGGCCCCGCGCTGCCGGGCACGCGCAAGAATGTCAGCATCCGGCTCATAGCCGGGCGGACATGCTAACGCGAAGGAAAAAGGGAGTCTGCTGGCCGCGTTAATCCAGGAGTTGGCCACATTGTTGCCATCGCCGACAAAAGCGATCTTGAGCCCGTCGAGGCGGCCATATTGTTCGAGCAAGGTAAAACAGTCTGCCAGCACCTGGCAGGGGTGGAGCAGATCGGAAAGGCCATTGATGACCGGGATCGTGGCATGCCGGGCCAATTCCAGGACCACAGCGTGCGAGAAGGTCCGCACCATGATCAGATCCACCCAGCGAGACAGGTTGCGCGCCACGTCGGCAACCGACTCGCGCGAGCCCATACCGATATCCTGGGGAGAGAGGTACACCGCATACCCGCCAAGTTGTACCATGCCCGCCTCGAAGGTCACACGCGTACGCAGGCTCGGCTTTTCAAAAATCATCGCGAGTGTCTTGCCCGCGAGAAACGGATGGGGCCACCCATCCTTGCGATCGGCCTTGAGACGTGCGGCAAAGGCGAAGAGGTGCTCGAACTGCTCCCGCGTGAGATCGGCCAGACTAATAAAATCGCGCTTCATCACCACTATCCCGAGTAGGAGCCAATATTGCACGACCTTGTAACATTTCCACCCCTGCCGGGGGAAGGGGGCTCAGCGACACCCACCGACAGACAGGAGGCAACGAGACACACCCCGGGCGATCGCACGGTCCCGCCACTGCTCCCGGGAGCGCTACTCCGGATCATGCTTGAGCTCGCTCTCCTGACGCAGGTAGGCAATCGTGCGGTTCACCTGCGTGCGTTCGTTTTCCAGGAAGCGAGCCACGGCTGCTGCCAATCTAGGCTCGGAAAAATAATGCATACTGACCGTCGGCTGTGGGTCAAAGCCACGCAAGCGTTTAAAGTCTCCCCCTGCCCCGGGTTCAAAACGCACAAAACGGTGGCGAATGCAATGAGCGATCGCGGCATAATAGCAGACATTGAAGTGAAGATGGCGCAATTCTTTAAACGCGCCCCAGTATCGACCGTAGAAGACTCCCCTTTTTTGCACATTGAAGGTGCCCGCGATCAGTTCGCCCCGCTGCCGTGCAAGTACAAAACAGAGATTGCGCCTATACCGCTGCGCCAGCAGGTCGAAAAAGCGCGGTTGCAGATACTGCCGCCCCCAGTACAGTTTATCGATGTGGGTCTTATACAGGGCGAACATATGGGGAAAGAGGGCAGTGGGAATATCCTCGCCGCTCAGGACCTCGATGGTGACCCCCTGTTCTTCCATCTCCCGCATCTCGCGCTTGATTTGGTTCCTGCGCTTGGCACGGAAATGGGCCAGATAGTCCTCGAACGCCCGATAGCCATAGTTGACCCAGTGGTACTGTAGGCCGAGGCGGCGCAGATAGCCGATCTCGGAGAGGGCATCCGCTTCGTCGGGCAGGCAGAAAT
>JANWXO010000019.1:7036-22967 GCA_025057295.1 Candidatus Binatia bacterium
GCGTTTTGTTGACAAATCTCTTGCAAGGTTTTCCCGAGCAAACGGATGAGGCTCCGGCGGTCATAGGTCGGCGCCGTAAGGAACCGCACCCCCGTCGCGGGAGTGAAAGGGGATGCGACAAGCAGTTTTGGATAATAGTCGATGCCAGCCCGGTAGGCTGCATCTGCCCAGGTATGGTCGAACACAAACTCCCCCATACTGTGGCCTTTGAGGTACAAGGGACAGGCAGCGATGAGCCGGCCTTCGTCATACACCACGAGATGCTGCGGCTGCCACCCGGTCCTGGCGGTGACACTCCGGGATTCCTCCAGACAGGCCAGCCAGTCCCATTCCAGAAAGGGCGAGCCGTCGCCAACCAAGGCGTCCCATGCCTGGCGGTCGATCTCATGCATGCCCTGGGCGATTTTGACTTGCACCATAGCAGCAGGCATTATTGGCAGGCGTGCGGAGGGATGCAAGAGTAGAAAAATAGGACCGTTTTCTATGCAGGTGGGAAGTGTGATCGCTTATCGTGAGCGTGGACACCTTGCCCTGGGGGTCGTGCAAAAACTCTTCCCCGCCACGGGAAGAGCACAGGTGGAGATCCTCGGCGCAGATGGGAGAAAACAGGTGCTCAGCGCCGATCGGATCATCTGCGACTGTGGCACTACCCTCCCTTCCACCCTCTCCCCTGCAGACGTGAAAAAACGGCTGCAAGAGCTGCTCGATCACATTAACGCGCATGCCCAGACGATCAACGTGGAAGAGTTGTGGGAGCTGCTGAAGGAAGAAACAGAGGAGTTTTCTTGGGAAGACTTGGCCGGGTTTGTCCTCTCCGCACCCGACGATCCCGTCGCAAAAGTGAGTCTGCTCGCCGCCCTGTGGGCTCACCCTGTCTACTTCAAGGAGAAGAAAGCTGGGTTCTTTACCCCACGCGATCCGCAGAGTGTCGCAGAGAGCCTGCACCAGCAGCACCTGGAAACGCAACGGGTCCAGGCCCATAACGCATTTCTCGCCTGGGTCCACGCTCGCCTTGCCGGAGCCGCTCCCCCAGCCCCGCCCCCCGCAGGAGGGGAACGATATCTCCAGCTCCTCAAAGAGCTCGCTCTCTACGGCGATACCTACGAAAAGAAATCACACGCGCTCAGTTTGCTGGAAGCGATCGGGTTCCGCGGCAAAGGCCATCCCTGGGATGTCGCCTTCCAACTGTTGGTTGCCCTCGGCATTTGGCAAGAGGACGAAGAGCTGTGCATCCTCCGCTACCGTATCCCGACACGCTTCCCCCAGGACGTCCTCGCTGCCGCAGCCCAGATTCCTCCTTTTACTGCGAGCCAGGGGTACACCGACTTGACCTCCCTCTCCACGTTTACAATTGACGATCCGGATACGACAGAGGTCGATGACGCCCTCAGCCTGCACCAAGAAAACGGGGTCACACTGGTCGGCATCCACATCACTGACGCGAGCTTTTTCGTCTCTCCGGGTAGTCTCATCGACCAGGCCGCCCTGACCCGCGGGACCACGGTATACCTGCCGCGCGGCAAACTGCCCATGCTCCCCCCAACTTTGAGCGAAGACAAAGCGAGTCTCGTCGTGGGTGAGTTACGTCCCACGCTGAGTTTTTTTGCCAGTGTGGACCCTGCAGGGCATCTCCAGGCAGAACGCATCTGCCGTGGGGTCATTCGGGTCGGCCAACGTCTCTCTTATGCTGAAGCTGATGCCCTGCTGCGCAGCCCCGATTCTTCTCCCACTGCTGCTGCGCTAAAGCAGCTTTCTGCACTGGCCCAGGCGAGAAGAGCGGTGCGAGCGTCCCAGGGCGCCGTCATCATCGAGGGAGATGAAGTCAAAGTGCGCGTCCACGACGGCGAGGTAACGGTCACGCTCCTCACCAACGATTCTCCCTCCCGCACCCTGGTGAGCGAATGCATGATTCTCGCAAACGAAATGGCAGCGCGTTATTGTCAAGCGCACCGTCTGCCGGCTCTGTACATCGCTCAACCCCCTCCGGATGAACCGGTCCCTGCAGTCGAAGCGTTTCCCACCCCACGCGTCTACGTGCACGCGGCACGGCGCCTGATGAAGCCTGCCCAACTCGGGACGACCCCAGCCCCACATGCCGCGTTAGGGCTGGATCTGTATACCCAGGTCACTTCTCCGCTTCGACGGTACCACGATCTGCAGATGCAGCATCAGATCAAGCACCACCTGCAGCACGGCACCGCGCTGTTCGATGAAGCCCAGTTGCAAATCATCGCCGCTGGCGCTCAGGAGTCCAGTCTGGCAGCGAAACGCTGCGAACGCGAAAGCACCCGGTACTGGCTTCTCCGCTTCCTCGAACACAAAAAAGGGCACACGGTGAGCGGCCAGGTCGTGCGCGAACATCACGGCCGCTCTTTTATCGAACTGGACGATACGTTGTTGGTCGTGCCAGTGAACGTCTCCCCTCCGCTGCCGCTCGGCACCGCAGTGACCGTCGTCATTGCCCATGTCGATGCGCGGCGGGATATCCTGAGTGTGCGGTTAGCCTAGCTCACCACATGACCACGCCCCCGTCGAAGTTGATCGACTGCCCAGTCATGTAGGCAACATCCGGGGTGCATAGGTAGGCGATAAACTTCCCCACCTCCTCGTCGCTCGCCGCCCGTTTGAGAGGAACGGTTTGCTGGATAATCGTCTGCCAGGTTTCGCCACGGCCTAGGTCATCCATGCGCGAGGTATCAATGATGCCTGGGCAGACAGCATTGACACGGATGTTATGCGGGGCCAGCTCGATCGCCAGCGCTTGGGTAAAGCCTTGAATGCCGGCGTTCGAGGTACAGTACGCCGCCATATTGGCAAACCCGCGTTTCCCGGCGATGGAAGAGACGTTGATAATACAGCCACCCTGCCCCTGGTTGATCATGATCGGAAGCACGGCCTGACACATCAAGAAACTGCCAGTGAGTTTGATGTCGAGCACTTTTCGCCACAGCTCCTCCGACAATTCTGTCACCGGCACCCGGTCTGGTCCGCGCGCAAAGGCGGCATTGTTGACGAGGATATCGATACGGCCGAACTCCGCGACCGTCGCTGCTACCGTGCGCTGCACGTCGGCTTTGTCCGCTACATTGGCCACCAACGGCAGGCAGCGGCGGCCCACCTGCCGCACCTGCTCGGCGGTACTCTCAATATCGCGCCAACCAACTGCTTGCTCGTCAGGGGGGAACCTGGCCGGGTCTCGGCCCGTCCCCGTGACGACGAGGTCCGCACCGAGTTTGGCCAAGGCCAGGGCCGTTGCCCGACCGATTCCTCTCAGGCGACCAGCACCGGTCACAATAGCGACTTTCCCGTCCAGGACTCCCATGGCTGCGTCTCCCCTGTGTCCCTCTCTGCTCACCGAGAGTGAGCAGGTCTCCTTCCCCCCTTCCTCTCGCCGTTTACTTGCCTAACTCTTCGGCAAAGAGTTTTTTCACTCGCTCCCAAGCGTCCTCTGCTGCTGCTTTATTGTAGGTCGCGCGCTGATCGCAGAAGAACCCATGGTCAGCCCCCGGATACACCACGACCTCGTGGCGGATATTGTGTTTCTGCAGCTCGGCGCGGATCATTTCGACCTCGGAGAGCGGGATCGAGGCATCCTTGTCACCGAAGAGACACAGGATCTTGCCCTTGATCTTGCTCGTGCGGCCGATTGTAGACGGAGCACCGCCAAATCCCTCTGGTTTGGCGATGCCGCCGCCGTAAAAACTGGCCGCTGCTTTGATATCGGTTTCACAGGCGGCTAAGTACGTCATATGGCCGCCGACGCAAAATCCCATGGCACCGAGCCTGTCTCCCTTGACAAAATTCTGGCGCTTGAGGAACGAGAGCGCAGCGCGGGCGTCAGCGATCATTTCGTCAGCCTTGAGTTGCTGGTAGAGTTTGATCCCTTCAGCCATCCCTTTCTCGTCATATCCCAACTCTATTCCTGGCCCAGTGCGGTGAAAGAAGTCCGGCGCCAGCGCGACATATCCCTCGCGGGCGACACGTTCCGTTACGTCGCGAATATGGGAATTGATGCCAAAGATCTCCATGAACACGACCACTGCTGGGCGCGGGGTGGCATCGGTCGGGCGAGCGAGGTAACCACCCATAGTCCGGTTATCGACATTGATATGAACGCGCTCGGTTGTAATCTCCATCTGTGGTCCTCCTTCTCATGAGGTAGAGAACAGCAGGCAATCGGCCGCCGTTCACGGTGATTGCGCCTTTTTTCTCACACAGCCCCTCGCACTCTGTCAAGACAGTGCGCGGTATGCTAGAGGGAAGCCGCCGGTGAACCCAACGTAAGGAGGTGTGTATGCCGTACGTCACACGCAATGGCGTGAATATCTACTACGAAACCTATGGGCAGGGCTCCCCCGTGGTCTTCCTGCACCCGTTCTCGACCAACGGCTACATTTGGTATTTTCAGATCTTCCCCTTTGCCCGCACGCATCGATGTGTCGTGATCGACGAGCGCGGGCACGGCCGCTCGGACAAACCACCCCAAGGCTACGCCATCACCGAGATGGCAGCCGACGTGGTAGCGGTCCTGGATGCACTGCGGATCGACACAGCCGTCTTCGTAGGAAACTCGATCGGCGGGATGATCCTGATGCAGCTGAACCTCGATGCACCCCATCGCGTGGTGGGAAACGTGATCATCAGCAGCGGCACCAACCTGGCAGCCGGTATGCCGCCGGAAGCCATGGCAGCCTTCCAACAAGACCTGGCAGGCGCCTTCAGCGGTCTGATGGAAGGGGCCGTATCCGCACGGACCAAACGTGAACGGCCAGAAATTCTCGATCTGATGAAAGCACAGTTCCTGGTGGAAGAGAACTTCCCCCGTCACGTCTTCTTCGCTGCCGCGGCAGATCCGAACGGTGTGTTCAACTGGAACATCAGCGACCGCCTGCGAGAGATTCGCAAACCCACCCTCGTGCTGGCTGGTGAGGAAGATCAGGCGACCCCTGTCGCCGCCAACAAGTTCCTAGCAGATCACATCCCAGGCGCTCAGCTGCGCGTGGTGAAAGAAGTGGGACACTTCTATCAGTTGGAACGGCCGGATGAGTTCAACCATGAGCTACGGCAGTTCCTCGGGCATATCACGGCGTAAACCCCTCGGCGGCACGCTTGTCCCAGCCCTGACCGCCTCTGTCACGCGGCGAGCGAGCCGGTCCTGAGGCCTGCGACACACCTTTCCGTCACAGGCCTCAATCGCTCCGCATGCCCCTGGGGCAGCTCTCCTCGGCTCCCTACTCCCCGAGGGGGCTTTGGTCGTCGCTTTCTAGTCTTTCTCCATTCCCTCGTCTATGGTTTGGTAACAGGCAGTCCACAAGGAGGCAGGGGTATGCAGGAAACATCCCTAGCAACGATGGTGCTGCAGCGAGTCGAGCGGTACGGCAGGAAGCGTGCGCTGCTGAGTAAACGGGCAGGCCGGTGGGAAGAAATGTCGTGGTACACGTTGGGGGAGCGGATTCGCTGCGCAGCCCATGGACTGGCCGCCCTTGGCTTTCGCGGCGGCGACCGCCTCGCCATCCTCGCCGAGAATCGGCCCGAGTGGCCCATCATCGACCTCGCCTGCCTGTTTCTCGGCGGAGTCGATGTCCCCCTCTATCTCACCAGCCCACCAGGCGATATCGCCTATATTCTCAAGGACGCAGGCGCCTCGTTCATCGCTGTCTCTGGTCGTGAACAACTGGCAAAAGTGCTGCAGATCGCCGGCGATCTGCCGTCCTTATCGTACCTCCTCCTGCTCGACGACGGCCCGCAGGACGAAACGCGCGTTGGCACGCTCCCTGCCCTGGGACTAAACGGATTGCTGGCCCTCGGCGAACGGCGTGGCGGCCCTGCCCAGCCAGCTGCCGATCCTGGTCTCGCCACCATTATTTACACCTCGGGCACCACTGGCACACCCAAGGGCGTCATGCTGACCCACGCCAATATGCTGGCAAACACCCAAGACGCAACAGCGATTCTCCCCATCACGGAGGATGATCTCAGCATTTCCTTCCTCCCCTTATCGCACGGATTCGAGCGCACCGCCGGACTGTATACCCTCCTCCGCGCCGGAGCCAGCATCGCCTACGGTGGCGGCACGGTGACTCTCACGAAAGACTTGCCTGAGGTGCGGCCGACCGTGTTTTGTTGCGTCCCGCGCGTCCTCGAGCTGGTGTACCGTCGCGTGCGGAGCGAGCAAGAGAACGCGCACTTCCCGAAACGGCAGATCTTAGACTGGGCACTCACAGTGGGGAAAGCGGTTGGGGCATACCGTGCGGCCCATCAACCTTCTCTCCCCTTCCCCCTCGCCTGCCAATATCGGCTCGCCGACCGTATTCTGTTCCGCAAGCTGCGCGCGTTGCTCGGTGGCCGAGTGCGTTTTCTCGTTTCCGGCGGCGCACCGCTCAATCCAGAGGTCGCGCAGTTCTTTTTCGGCGCCGGCATCCCTGTATATGAAGGGTACGGACTCACAGAAGCTGGCCCGGTCGTTTCGTGCAATCTGCCTGGCCGCACACGATTGGGCACGGTTGGTCTCGCCCTCCCGCAAGTCACCGTGCGCATTGGTGCCGATGGGGAGATTTGCGTGCGTGGCCCTAACGTCATGCTCGGCTATTACCATCGCCCGGAGGACACTGCCCAAGCGATCGACGCCGACGGCTGGTTGCATACTGGTGATGTGGGAGAAATTGATGCCGAGGGGTTTATCCGGATCACCGACCGCAAAAAAGACCTGATCATTACCTCCGAAGGCGAGAATGTCGCGCCACAATACATCGAAGGGTTGCTGAAACAGGACCCGCTGATCGAAGAGGCCTGCCTGATTGGGGACAAAAGACCCTATCTCACCGCCTTGCTCGTCCCCAACCGTGCCCTGGTGGAGAATCTGGCGCGCAAGTACCATTGGCAGGAAGAGTGGCCGGCACTGCTCGACCGCCCTGAGTGCCGCACCCTCTTTCGTCGCCGCCTTGACGAGGTCAACCGGCAGCTCCCGCTCTACGCACGGGTACGCAACTTCGCTCTGCTCGCCGAACCCTTCTCGCAAGAGCGCGGCGAACTCACCCCCACCCTGAAAATCAAACGGCGCGTCGTGCTGGAGACCCGCCGGGCGCTCATCGACACGCTCTACCCCCCGGGGAGTGTAGTGCAAGAGCGCCAGGAACCTTCGGTATCACGAGAATAAACGGCGTGACGGACACGTTTGCTGGTCGTCTCCAGGGGGAGAACATCATGGCCCTAGAAACCCGCAGAATAGAAGATATATCGCCGCTGGTCAGTCGGGTGGAAACAGTGGATAACCTCGACCTCTTGCTCGAGGTCTTGCCCCTAGCGGTACGCGACGCCCTGCTCCACGAACCCGGACTGCAAGAATTGCTGGAGGTCATCCTCGACCTCGGACGCCCGCCCGAAGCGCGCTATGTCGCCAAGACCGTCTATTTGCTAGAGAGCCTCGTCAGTCGGGAAGAACTGCAGTTCGTCGTCGCCCGTGTTGGCACCTTCACCCACGACAACCGTGCCGGTATCCCCCGCACTCTCCACCGCATCTCCGCAATTCGGAACCGCACTGGGGAGATCATCGGCCTCACCTGTCGCGTGGGGCGGGCCGTCTTCGGCACGGTCGATATCGTCAAAGACAAGATCACCGAAGAGCAAAAGAGCATCCTCCTCCTCGGTCCCCCAGGGGTCGGGAAGACGACGCTGCTGCGGGAAGCGGCCCGCGTTCTCGCCGATGAGCGGGGCAAACGCGTGATCGTCGTGGATACCTCCAACGAGATTGCCGGCGATGGCGATATCCCCCACCCCGCAATCGGGCGCGCCCGGCGTATGCAGGTGCCTTCCCCGGATCTGCAGCACAAGGTGATGATCGAAGCGGTCGAAAACCATATGCCGGAGGTGATCGTCGTAGACGAAATCGGCACCGAGGCCGAGGCGCTGGCCGCCCGCACGATCGCCGAGCGCGGCGTTCGCCTCATTGCCACGGCCCATGGGGGGTCGCTCGAGAACCTCGTTCAAAACCCCACCCTCGCCGATCTGATCGGCGGCATCCAATCCGTCACTTTAAGTGATGAAGAGGCGCGGCGGCGCGGCACGCAGAAGACCGTGCTGGAACGGAAAGCGCCGCCCACCTTCGACATTCTCATCGAGATTCACACCCGCGACCGCTTTGCGATCCACGCCGACGTCGCTCAGTCGGTCGACGGGTTATTGCGTGGCCGGCCGCCGGCGGTGGAAATCCGCTCCCGCCGCGAGGACGGGCATGTCGAGGTCAGCCACCTCACCACCCCTCCATCGCTTCCCCCTGCCGAGGGCCTCCGACCCGAACGTCGCAAGGCACTGCGGATCTACCCTTATGGAATCAACCGCCACCGCCTCGACCAGGCGATCCACGAACTCGAAGCCCCGGCCCGTATCGTATCCTCCCCCGAGCAAGCCGATGTCATCTTGACGGTCAGGGGACAGGCGAAGCGTCAACCTAAGGAACTCCGTCTGCTGGTCGAACAGGGGACCCCGCTTTACACCCTCCGGAGCGACACGATGGCACAGATGGTGAAGTTCTTGCGTGAACAGCTCGCCGATGTCTTCTCCGAAGACCAAGCGGCGCTCGCAGAGGCCGAAGCTGCCATCAACCAGGTGCTCGATCATCAGCGTCCGGTGGAACTGACGCCACAGAAGCCGCGGCTGCGCCGGTTGCAGCACGAACTGGTGAAACGCTACGGTCTCAAATCAAAAAGTGAAGGAGAAGAACCCTTTCGGCGCCTGGTGATCTATCCGGTATAGGGCGACAGTCGCCTCCCTGGCCGTGCTCCGTTGCGCCGGCCGGACGGCCTACTCACTGGCAGCCGTCACCGTTAACGACACCATCGCAGGAGTGGAAGTTGGCAGATACATCGCTTTGAACTGGTACCCAGAGGAGAGGAACGCTTCCAGGTGAGGCGTGCCGGCAGCCTCGGTGACAGCGCGGCTCAGCACCTGCTCGAGCCAGAACAGCACCGCCTCGCTCTCAGAGGTAAAAAGCCGGAGCACAGCCTCTACAGAGCGCCGCACCTCTCCACCGGGGAGTCTCCCGTGCGCCGCAAGTGGCAGCCACACCACGACGACAGTCAGGTTTCCCGCCTCCCCAGCAGCCTGGACAACACCGGCGCCGCCTGGCAGTCGCGCCTCTTGGGTGCCTTGGGGACTTCCCGGGCGTGGCGCAAAAGACACCGGACCAGCGACTTTCTCCAGGGCTTGCTGTAGGGTCGCAAGGGAAATCCCCAGCCGCGGGGAAAAGTACCGCTCCGCAGCCCAGGCAGCCGCGTGCTCGGTAGCCACGGCGCACGCCTGCACCAGAACAAGGAGGCACGTCAGTCGCCCCGTTGTTCGCACGGCACCCTCTGCCGGACAAAAGAAGAGCCGATGAGCTGTTTAGACACCGATCACCATCGCCACCGAGGTCGTGCCCGAACCTCCGATGTTCAGGGTCGCGATTTTCTTCGCACCGTCAATCTGATACCCACCAGCCCGACCAGTGACCTGCTTGTACGCATCGAGTACCTGGCGGACGCCGGTTGCGCCGACCGGATGGCCGCACCCAATGAGGCCACCACTAGGGTTGATCGGCAGCTTGCCGCCAAATTCGATGATCCCTTCCTCGATCGCTCGCCACGATTCTCCCGGCGGCGTGATCCCGAAGTGATCGATGGCCATATATTCCGAAGTGGTAAAGCAATCATGGGTCTCGATCCCATCAACGCTCCACACATCCGCGAGACCAGCACGGGTAAAGGCATCGACGATCGCCTGGCGGGTGTGGGGCAAGACATACGGGGTCCCCTGACTTTCGGCCACCTTGGCCTCAAACCGCATCGGTGCGGTGCGATGCCCCCAACCGAGGATGCGGGGGAGTTGTTCGAGCTGCAGCCCACGTCGGGCAGCATACGTGCGGGCACAGGTTTCCGAGGCGAGAAAGAGCGAGACTGCCCCGTCTGTCACTTGCGAACAGTCACGCACCTTGAGGCGCCCGGCAACCGGATTGGCGTACTTGCCGGAGGTCAAATTTTGGGTCTCGTCGGTAAACCAGTCGCGTGTTTGGGCGCGTGGATTGCGGCGGGCGTTGGAGAAATTGATCTCCGCAATCCGCAGCAGGTGTTTCTCTTGCAACCCGAAGCGTCTCTCGTACTCATCGCCCAAGCGGCCAAACAATTTCGGGAAAGGAAATTCGATGCCTTTCGCCTCTTTTTCATACCACGCGGCAGTACCGAGAAAATCGCCGCCCGTGGCGGGGTCCACGGTTTTCATCTGCTCGACCCCTATGACCAAAGCAAGCTGGTAACGGCCCGCTTCGATCTCGGCCATGGCCATGAGGATCGCGACACTCCCAGACGCACAAGCAGCCTCGTGGCGTGCGGTGGGAAGGCCGGAAAAGGCCGGATGGATCTCGGGCAGGAATCCACCCAACTGTCCCTGCTTACAATAGAGCTCGGCAGCGAAATTGCCCACGTGCGCGACCTCGACCTCCTGGGGGTCAAGCTCAGCGGCTGCCAATCCTTCTCTGACCGCTTCGTGGATCATCGCCACCACATCCTTCCCCTCTTTCAACCAGTTCCGCGCAAAGTCGGTTTGATACCCCCCGAGGATATACACCGGTGTCGTCATAGCACTCCTCCTCCTGCACCGAGCACGGGCCTCCCGCTGCAGGCAATCCGAAACTTTTCCTTGTCCTATCTGTTCGCTCCCGAGAGGTCAATGAAGGCTCAGCCGCTATTTCCCCTTGCGAATCATATTGGCCAGAGTAAAGAAATCTGGCGGGAGGGGGTGATTGTAGCGCGCGTCATCAACCAACGCGATCGTCGCACGTCCCGCCCGCATATCGATCCACGAGCGGCCGATCAGGATCGGCACCCGCACCCCCGCTGCACCCGGATAATACGCGGGATGGGCATAGCAATAGAACCCGGTGCGCCAGTGTTTGCCCTCGCGATCGTAGATCAACACGTACAGAGGGACAAAGGTTTGCTGATCGAAGACAAAAAGCTTGCGGCCATAGGGATGGATCTCTCGCCGCGGGATGGCCTCGACGATGTACACGGTTCGCACTTCCCACGGGTCGAGCGGATAGCCCGCCCGCTGCCCGCCCAACAGCGGCGCCGGTCCTTGGACAAAGCCAGGGACAAGCGCGACCGTCGCATCCAGCAAACGCCACTGATAGGTGTGGATATACGTTCCCACCAGATCCTCATATAACAGCGGGAGGCGCCAGGCAGAGGCCTCAGGATTATAGACCAGCATCACGAGACGATTGAGGGAGAGGTAACCGGTAATATACCACTGTCCTACGGGGCGGGTATCTTCATCATACCAATAGAGCAGATGCACGAGGCCGAGCCGGGGATGCAGCGTAATGGCCGGCGTTGGATGCAAGATCTGCAGGAACTCTTTGTACAGAATACCCTCGGCCTTCCATGCAGGGATATCGCGCTCTGGCTTTGCCCGATGCATCCCGTACACCCGCGCGTAAAAGAACGAGAAGCCGTACTGGTACTCACCCTCGTTATTGCGCACGTGGAGCGATTCATACCACTGAGCGGCATCCCCACGATCGGCGTAGCGGGCGTTCCAGGCTGCCTTCAGCCCCGCTGCCGGATCCTCTTTCTCGAGCACGGGGAACGGCAATCCGGCGTGATAGCCGAGGAGACGACCGGTCTCGCTGAGGGTCACCGCCGCGGCATGGGTCAGGGTAGCATTGATGTACTCGGGGCTGACGGGAATGTCACTCGTCTCCTGCACCAAGATGGTGAACTCGCCATCGCGCACCGCCTGGAGAATCTCCGGAGCCAACACTCCGGCAGCGACGGACCAATTGCCGGTAGACAGAGCGGTGCCAGGAAGCAAAGCCGGGATACGCGGTGGCCCCTGGCGATAAGGAAAGAAACTGCGCAACACACGGTCGGTAAAAGATCCTTCTGTTCCTAGAGGGGAGGGCGCAGCGGCGCTGGACGCCGTGTATTCGGCGGAGTGCCTAACCGAAGGCGAGGAAGCGAGGTGTTGTCCTGTACACGCCCACAAGAGACAACCCGAGACCGTGATTGGAACCCACCAGAACCGAGTACTCCGCATGACTCTCTCCGTCGTGTGTCGATAGAGGGGACAGCACTGGATCGTGTGTATGTCGTCGATGACTTGACTCGTCCCCCGTTTCGGAGTCTAATGCCTCTATTCCCGCAAAAGGAGAGTCCGGCCATGAAACCACCCTCACAGGTCTGGATCTTTCCCGCTGCCTGCTGTTTCCTCCTCCTTCCCCTCGTCGCCAACGGACAGCAAACGGTGCGTCCACAATGGCAAGCAGAAGGGTTGCCCTCCTCATCCCTTCTTCAATCCTCTCCACAACATACTTCTTCCCCGCAAAGACCGACGCATCCTGCACCGCAATCGGTTCTCGCTCCCACACAGTCGCCACCTGCGGATCAGGGACAACCAGCCCCTGCTGCTCGACAGCCCGCGACGGCAGCCCCTCAAGAACCAACGCCACCGCTCGTGGAGCAGGAGATCCCGTCCGTGTGGCCTCCCTCCCCAGCACCTGCTGCGAGCGGACCGGGATACCTGGGGATCAGAATCCGCGACTTCTACCGCCAGCGGTTCTGCATGCATGCCCTGACCATTCAGGGAGTAGAGGTGGCAGCTGTCGACCCGGAGAGTCCAGCCGCACGCGCCGGGTTACGTCCGGCACGAGGTTTGAGTGCGCGTGAGATCGCGGCTGCGACGATCGCCGGGCTGCTCACCATCTCGCCGGCTTCATCACTGGCCGCACCTGTCCTGCGCGCAGCCGGTGGTGTCGGGCATGGAGACATTATCCTGGCGCTCAATGGCAGGCGTGTCAAAACACAACATCAATTTCAACAAGAGCTGGCACGGTTCGGCCCTCATGCGGTTGTCCACCTGACGATCCGCCGCGACGAGGCGACCGTGCAACTGCCGGTGCGCTTAGAGGAATGGCCAGGGGCAGGGTTGACCGCAGCCCCGCTACAGACAAGTGCCCGATTCAGTCACTGAATTTTCACCCCACACAGGAGAACGGCTATGATGCGGCAGACCGTGGCGACTATTGTGAGCTCTCTGTTGTTGTTCCCGCTCGCGGCAGGAGCCCAACACGCAGCTTCGTGGCAAGGAAGCCAACCCCAACATGTCCCCCTTTCACGCCAGGCACCATCTTCCGCACCCACGCAAGAGTCCGCGCCTCCTCTCCCCACCCAACCGCCTTTGCCATTCGTCCCGCAAGCAGCGGGAGAAGGCCATCCGCAGGTCATGGAAATGCCCGTCGCCCAACCTCCTCTTTCCTCCGCTTCCCAACCCCTTCCTCCTCCAACTCAGCCGACCCCGCAGATTGCTCCGGTGCCTGCCGTCGCCACACCTGTCTATTTGGGCATCACCGGAGACACTTCTCCTACATGCCGTTATCCGGCAGGAGTGAGAATCTCACGTGTGATCGAAGGGAGCCCCGCCCATCAGGCAGGACTCAAGGGCGAAGGGACCCTCAGTTGGAAGGACGCAGTGATGGGGGTACTTGCCGCCTCCCCTGCTGCCCTGCTGGTCTCTCCGTTGCTCCCCTCCCGCAATCATGAGAGATGGGGGGATCTCATCTTAGCCATCGACGGGAAACGCGTGCACGACAAAGAGGAATTCGAGCGGGAAATGCGACGCTTCCAGCCTGGCGACGTGGTGTACTTCTCCATCTTTCGTGTCACTAGCGGACTCAAACAGATACCGGTGCGCTTAGCAGCCTATCCCAGTGCCTCGACCGCGGTACAAGAAGCAAGCCTGACGCCCTCGACCCCTGGCTCGTAAGCTGGCTTCATGCAGCGGCAACCGGAGGAGGACTAAAAAGGGAGAGGAGAATGCCCAGCACAACAAGCTGAACCAGCCAGCCTACGGCACACACCCCTATCGCTCGACCTGTGCTGTCATAGTCAAGCGCCTGCCGCACCGCTACCACCATCGCCATGAGTTCCCATACCACCGCCACGAAAAATACGACCACCCCAACCACCGGAATGACACCGAGCACCCGTACACATCCGGGCGCAGCAGCAAAGCCAATCGTCCGCAACAACTGTCCGACATCGGCCTCTGTACGCGGGCCAGGCAGGAGACGGGTGCCGATAAAGTAGATTAAGGCGGCCCATATATACCAAGCGGCAAGCGCAACACCTGCAAACGTGACGAGTGCACCAATTCCGGTCCCGCCTGCGCTGCCGACGCTGGCGGACACGCTGGCGAGCAGCACCACCACCATCGCCTGTCCGAGCGCAGCCGGATCGGCTTCGACCTCTTCGTACAAAGCGGTCTCGAGCTTGGCCGCCCGCACGATCCGCTCGACAAACCCCGACCGCTCAGGTCTCGGCTGTTCCATACAGACACCTCTACACGAGCAGTGTACTCGAGAGACGGCATAGCGGTATGCGCTCTCGGAGCATGTCTCGCGCTTCCGCTACCCCCTCGGAGTCACACGGATCCCCGAGCCCAGAAACAGATTGACCATGATTCTCGTGCCTCTGGGGGTTTCACCCAAGGCGCAGAGGGACACGTCGTCTCCCAGCTCCCATTCTCGTACAACGTCGAGGCGGTCAACCGGAGCCACCTCCCACACGCTCCCGTCGTCCAATGCAATGAACCGTCCATCGTCAGAGAGAGCGTCGACAAAAAACAGCTCACAGACGCTGCCAGGGATACGCGGCTGGGAACCGGTGATGACAAAGTTTTGCAGACTCTCCTGCCACACGAGCGTGGTATCGACGCTGGCGTCCGGAAACCCCGGAGCAACTGCTTCTCCGCTGAGTCCTGTGAGAAATTCTTCTCCAGTGGAAACCACCGTAAACGTCGCGCGGGCAAACTCCACCCCGTTATCCAGCACCCGCACCGTATGCCGGCCCGGCCCGAGCAGGTTCCAGTTCCACAGCAGGCCAAAGCCATTGTTGTCGTCCCCACAGCCCTGACGTGTATCCCCCCGCGAGGTCCCATAGCCGACCTGGATGGGAGCACCGTTGTCGAAGATCACCTCGATGCGGGTGGCCTGGCATTTCCATCCTGACACCACGCCGATCCCGCTCTGAATCGAGCCCGGGGCCGGGTTCTCCAATACAGCCGCGTGTGCGACACCAACCAAGAGAAGGAGAGCCGCAACACTGACACCGGCAGTCTTCGCCCCACACAACTCCTTGCCAAGCATATCGCTCGCTCTTCCCTTATGAGGGACCTCCTCGCAGCCTCATCGTCCCCCGATCAGGTTACTCTTTGACCCGTAACACCCACTGCCCCCGCTGCAGGTCAAACACCGGGATGCGCAACCCGGTAGTGATGGGGAGCCACACCCGGAAGGTAGAGCCACACCCGACTTGACTGTCGACGCTGATCGTTCCCCCCAAGAGCTCGACCAGCCGTTTGACGATATAGAGGCCGAGTCCCGCACCCCCATACAGACGGGTGGACGAGCTATCTCCCTGGTAAAAAGGTTCAAAAATGCGGGACTGGATCTCTGGCGGAATGCCGATTCCGGTATCGTTCACACACACGGCCACGCCATCCTCACACGCATAGGCGGCGACCGTGATCGTGCCTGCTTCCGTGAACTTCAGCGCGTTCCCGATCAAGTTCTTGAGCACCACCTTCAGCTTGTCCGGGTCGCTGTGGAGCATCGGCAGGTCGTCCGCCAGGCAGCGGGTGTATACCAGATTGGAGTGCTCGATAACATCTTGCAGCTCCTTCTCTACCTCGGCAAACAAGGAGGGAATATGCACTTGCTGCCTGTTGAGAGGCAACTGCCCTGCTTCCAAACGGCTGATCTCCAGGACGGCAGTGATCAGGTCCTGCAGCACCCGGGCATTGTTGCGTACCCGCCGTAAGACATCTTTTTGCTTCCCGGAAAGGGACCCAAACTCGTCATCGAGCAGCAGGTCGGTATAGCCTAAGACAATATGGAGGGGAG
>JANWXO010000001.1 GCA_025057295.1 Candidatus Binatia bacterium
TCTCTCTCTTTCTCCTCGGGACAGCCTATTTCCTCCTCTTTACCTCGCTGCGTTAGGTGCAAGGCTCAGGTGCGTACGACAACTTCTACCTCTCCCTCTCGTTTCAGGACTTCGACAGCGGCGTGCCACTGGCCGCGCGTGATGCAGAGATCGACACGCGCGTCGCACACCTGCAACCCCTGCAGGGTGAGCCGGTTCAGCCAGGGAGGTAAGGTTGCCCGCTCGAAGGTGACGCGACGCTCCCAGGCGTCGATACGCAGCCCCAGCGCGGCCTGCAAGAGCAGGAAGACGCTTCCTGCCGCCCATGCTTGCGGCTTACAGGCGACCGGGTACGGGACCGGGGTGGGGTGTTGGTGGCGCGCAAAGCCGCAGAAAAGTTCAGGTAAACGGCGATTTTCTATACCTAAGCTGGCCTCGAAAAGCGCAGTGAAGAGCTGTTGCACCTGGGTGCTCCCCCCGTAACGAGCGAAGCCAGCGGCGATGATGGCATTATCGTGCGGCCAGACCGATCCATTGTGGTAGCTCATCGGGTTATAGCGGCGCGCCCGTGTGGAGAGGGTGCGAATACCCCAGCCGCAAAACATGTCGTCCCGCATGAGGCGGCTGATGACCTGACGCGCGTTGTCCTCTTCCGCCAGGCCGCCGAACAGACAGTGCCCGGCGTTGGAGCTGACCACGCGGCAGGGGCGGCGCTGGCCATCGAGGGCCAGCGCGAAGGTCCCTTCATCGGCGAGCCAAAAGTCGCGATGGAACTGCTCGCGTAAGCGTGTAGCCTGCGCATCCCACGTCGCGCTTTGTGCGAAATGGCCGAGGCGGCGGGCCAACCGTGCAAGACCGCGGCGAGCTGCATAGACGTACGCTTGCACTTCCGCGAGAGCGATGGGGGGCTCAGCCAGAGTGCCATCTGCGTGCGAGATGGCGTCGTGAGAGTCTTTCCACCCTTGGTTGACCAACCCCCGCGGCGTACGGCGGGCGTAGGTCACGTAGCCGGCTTCGTCCGCGACGGTGTCGATCCACCGCATGGCGGCCACAGCGGCTGGCCACAGCTCGTGCACGAGGGCGAGATCTGCCGTGCGCTCGCTGTACTCAGCGAGCAGCAGGAGGAACAGCGGAGTCGCATCGACGCTGCCGTAATAGCGAGCGAAGGGGATTTCGCCGGTTGCGGCCATCTCTCCGTAGCGCATTTCGTGGAGGATCTTGCCCGGTTCCTCGTCGCGTTCGTGGTTGACCTGCTGTCCTTGCAGGTGAGCCAAGGTGCGCAGCGTTCCCGCTGCCAGGTCGGGCGAGAAGGCCAGTATTTCCAGAGCCGTGATCAGACCGTCGCGCCCAAAGATGGTAGCGAACCAGGGGATGCCGGCATAGACATAGGAACCCTGGGGCCCGACAGTTCTGAGGATAGCGAGGTCTTGCAGCGAGCGGTTGAGCCAGGTGTTGAAATCTTCGTTATCGGAAGACACAGCAGGGAAGTGCTGGCGCCAGCTGTTACGCTCCTGGCACACAGTGGCGAGGGCTGCGGGAAAGGTGCGGACAGAGGAGGGAGCAGTACCGACGTGACAAACGATCTGGATCTCGAGAGCGGCTTCCTCGCCAGGACCGAGGTCGAACAGGAAGGAGGCGTTGGTTGCCCCGAGGTGCTGAGGGGCGGGGGAGAAGTGGAGTACGGTCTCGCGCCGCACCCCGTCGAGGCCCTGGTAGGGGAGACGCAGGCAGCCAGGTTCGACGATGGGAGCTGCGAGAGAGCCGCGTTGCATCCGCTTGGTCCCGCGCAGCTCGAAGACGTCGGCAAAGTCGGCGGCAAAGAGTACTTCCAGTTCCAAACGCAGCGGCTGCCTGCCGTAGTTGTGGAAGTGTAACGCTTCGTACAGCGTGTCGTGCAGGAGCGTTTTGCTCCGTTGGATTGCAACCGTGTCGCGCAGCACGACGACTTGGCCATCGCGCAATTCATCCGCGTTTGAGAGGTAAGTGACGAGTGCACTCCCCTCATGGGTGGGAGAGGTGCTGAGCAGCATGGGGAATTGGCCGTTCAGCCGCAGCTCGAAGCGATTCAGGAACCGCGTCCCGCGGTGAAACAGTCCGTACGCTTCGTGGCGTGCAATGGGGATATCGCCGGCGAGATCAAAAATGGCAAAACTGTCCCCATGATTGAGCAATACCTGGGGATGGCGTGGTGCCAAGGCAGAGGTGAGGAGGTAGTACTCCTCCTGCACCCGAATGGAGTCCGGTATAGCAGCCACGGAGGCTGCGTTCCATTGGTTTTGCTCGGCCCTCTCGTCTCCCGTCACATTCCACCTCTCTGTGCTTGCGACCTTGGGAATTGACCTCTCCGTTCGCATGCATCATACATCGAGAACGGAAAGGATGTACATGGCCAAACGAATGTGTCGCGCGCTGGCCTCGGTGCCTCTCGTATTGTTGGAAGGAGTAGGGTAATCATCCTGGCCCAGGGGAGGGGAACTCTCTCTCGCTCGCGAGAGAGTCCCATGGCGAAAGGGGAGACAGATATGGCGGACTTGCTCGTTGCTGTGAAGAATAAGGTCGGCATTTTCACCCTGAATCGTCCTGACAAGCTCAATGCTCTGACCCCGGCGATGGGGACCGCCGCGGTTGCTGCGCTGCGCGAGATGGCTGCGGACCCGAACGTCGGTGCGATTGTGCTCACCGGAGCGGGCAGGGGCTTCTGCGCTGGCGGCGATGTCTCTGCCATGCAGCGCGGTGAGGAGAGCGGGCCGTCGGAGACAACGCTGGAGGAGCGGATCGATGCCTTGCGCCAGCGCCACGAGTGGCCCTGGCTGCTGTATACCATACCCAAGGTGACTATCGCGGTGGTAAACGGACCGGTAGCAGGTGCAGGGTTGGGGTTGGCACTCTGCTGCGATCTGCGTCTGGCTTCTGATCAGGCCACCTTCGGCACTGCCTACGCGCGCGTCGGCTATGGCGGCGATTTCGGCGTCACGTGGCAGCTCACCCGCCTGGTCGGGCCGGCGAAAGCGAAAGAGCTCTTCTTTCTGCCGGATATGATAACGGCTGCCGAGGCCTTGCGCATCGGCTTGGTCAACCGGGTGATCCCGCACGAGCGATTGTGGGAAGAAGCGATGGCGCTTGCCGAACGCATCGCGGCTGGTCCGCTGGTCAGCTACCGTTACATGAAGGCGAATGTGAACATGGCGACGACGGTCGATTTCCGGACCATGCTCGATCGCGAAGCCGAGACCCATGTGCGGTGTGGGCAGACTGCCGATCACCAAGAAGGGGTGCGGGCTTTCTTGGAAAAGCGCCCACCGCGGTTCCGTGGGCGATAAAGCAACTCTATGCGTCCAACAGGAGGATGTGTATGATTTACGAAGTCCGCACCTATCGCCTCAAGCCCGGTACGGTCGCCGAGTGTGAGCAGCGCTTTGCCGAGGCTCTGCCATACCGCGAGCAATACTCTCCGTTAGGAGCGTTTTGGCATACGGAGATCGGTCCCTTGAATCAAATCATTCATGTGTGGCCGTACGAGGATTTGCAGCAGCGCGCCACGATCCGCGCTCGGGCGGCACAGGACCCACACTGGCCGCCGAAGATCTTGCACCTCGTGGAGACGATGGAAACGGAAATTTTTCTTCCGGCCCCGTTCATGCCGCCGCTGAGCAAACGACAGCTGGGAGGGATCTACGAGATGCGAACCTACCTCTACCAGCCTGGCACCATACCTGAAGTGGTAGCGCGTTGGGCCGAGGCGCTCCCAGCGCGGGTGCAGCTGTCCCCTTTGGCGGCATGCTGGTACAGCGAGATCGGAGAGCTCAACACCTTCGTGCACATCTGGCCCTACCGTGATCTGGCCGAGCGCGACCGCATCCGGGCTGAAGCCCAACGCTTGCCCTCCTGGCCGCCCAAAACGCGTGAATTCCTGCTGCGGCAGAGCACCAAGATACTGATTCCCGCCGCCTTTTCGCCGCTGCAGTAGCAACGATGGCCGAGTGGAGTGCAGAAAACGGCGTGCCAACAGGTACGGGGGGTGACGACACACCGATGACCCAAAAGAGAGGAGGGTAGGATGGCGACGATCGAACTCTACGAAGCGATGCGCACCTTACGGGCGGTGCGACGGCTCCGGCCCGATCCCATTCCCGACGACGTGCTCCGTCGCATCCTCGAAGCCGCCACGTGGGCACCGAGCGGTGGCAATCGTCAACCCTGGCGTGTCATCGTGGTCAAAGATCCGGTGCGCAAACAACGCCTGGGAGAGTTGTACCGGAAGGTTGCCGTACCGTTTCTGCACTCCTACGCCGAGCAGTTGGTGGCTCTTCCCGAGGGCGAGCGGATCAAGAGGGAAAAAATGCTGCGTTCCGGCCTCTATTTGGCCGAGCATTTGGGCGAGGCGCCGGTTTTATGTGTCTTTTGTTTTCATCCGGACGGGCTGGCGGTGACCGATGCCAAGCTCGATCGCGTTTCTGTCGTTGGCGGAGGGTCGATTTATCCGGCGGTGCAGAATCTGTTGCTTGCCTGTCGTGCGGAAGGGCTGGGGTGCGTGCTGACGACTCTCCTCTGTATGGTCGAGCCTGAGGTGCGCGAGGTGTTGGCAATCCCCCAGCCATGGGGGACCGCAGCGGTCGTCCCGATCGGGTACCCTCAGCTCCGTGGGCACGGCCCGATCTCGCGTCGCCCAGTCGAAGAAATGGCGTTTGTCGACTCGTGGGGACAGCCGTTTGCGTGAACGAAGGAAGACGGCGCTTCACGGGAAAAGAAGCACCTGGTGTGCTGCCCGAAAGGGCAGGGTATGTTGCAGCGTTCCCAGCGCCATTACACTGAAGACGATTACTTTGCGGTAGAGGCGAGTTCTCATAGTAAACATGAATTCTACCAAGGCGAGATCTTCGCCATGGCCGGGGCTTCCCTGGCGCATAACCACCTCATTGCTAACGTGTCGAGTCTATTGCGTGGGGCTGTGCGTCCGAGGGGGTGTAGCGCGTTCGGTTCAGACTTGCGCATACGAACCCCTGGTGGGTTATACACCTACCCCGACATCATGGTGATCTGTGGCCCTGTTGCCCTCACTCCTGACCGTCCTGATACGGTCACCAATCCTTGTGTCATCATCGAGGCCTTTCTGATGCCACTCGCGATTCCGATCGGGGGGAGAAGGTTGCTCTCTACCAGGCTATCCCTACGCTTCAGGAGTATCTTCTTGTCGAGCAAGACTATGTCTGCGTCGAACACTGGCAACGTCAGCCCACAGGAGCGTGGACGGCGCACACCTATACGACCCTTGAAGCTGTCGTCGCCTTCCCCACTCTTGCAGTGACCTTGCCGCTCAGAGAGGTCTATCGTGACGTGTTCGACTCCTGAGGGCATTGCATAAAGCGCCTGTGGGCGGCTTCTTCCCTGCTCCCTGGTCTTCTCCTGCGAGGGAATGTTGTGCGGCGTGCGAGAGGTGAGTTTTGCCGTCACCGTGGGTCATCCGCTCTCAGCCTGTATACCCGACGACGGAGCTGCTGCGCCGAAGCAGGTGGGGGAAGAGCACGCGTTGACAGCACGGAGACGCTGGGAGTATGGAGGGGTGCACAGGAGACGCACGCGTGAGTTCTGAAAGGAGGGACATCGATGACACAGATGCAAGAGTATCTGGTGAGCTGTGGAACCGGGAAAATCCCCGCCCGCCTCCCGGTTGAACGCACCCGTATCCCGCCTGGACCGCCACCGTCGGCCGCTCCTTTACCGGATTTCGCTGCTGCTTTCCGACGCGCGCTGGCTCACCCGGTCGGCATGCCGCCACTGGAAAAGCTGGTCGGGAAGGGGGCGAAAGTGACGATCGGCATTCAGGACGGGCGCTCGACGCACTACCATCCTGAGGACCACGATTTATGCATCCACGGGTTGCCCATTCTCCTCCACCTGCTCGAGGAGTACGGTGTACGGCCCGAAGATATCCAGGTCAAGGTTGCCAATGCCCTCCACCGTATGTGGACGCGCAAAGAAATGACCCACATCCTCGGACCGAAGTTACCCTACACTCTAGGCGGCAGACTCTCCTGCATCGATGCCACCGATGATGCACAGTTTGTCCACCTCGGCATGACCAGACGCGGCATGGAGGTCATGGTTCACCGCTCAGTGGTGGAGTCGGATCTGTTCATCTTCATGTCTACTCCGCAGGGGTTCTTCCAGGGAGGATGGAAGTCGATCCTCGTGGGGATGAGCAATTGGCGGTCGATCCGCTATCATCACCGCCCCTGGCCCTTTGCCTCCGGACACTCGGTGCAAGATCCCAAGAAGAGCTCGTTTCACAAGTTGTTGAACGAGATGGGAGAGCTCGTCGATGCGGAGTTGGCACGGCGGGGGCACCCGCCGATTATGAAGATCGAAGGAGTACTGACCACGACAAAGCCCCAGCGGTTCGCAGCGATCGATGCGGGGCTCATTACGCCCGTGCGGGAGATGCATCTCGACCTGCTGCTCTCTGAGCTCGTGACCGACGTCACGGGGCAAACCGACGTGTTGTTGGTAGGGATGACTGATGGTGATGGGTATTCACGGCTGTCGATCTTCAATCCCATCCACTGTCGGAACAAAGCGCTCTCGGGGCTGTTCAACGCCTATCACGAGAACCCGCTCGTGCGCAAAGGAGGGATTTTTATCGTGGCGAATCCCTTCGAGCCGAAGTTCAGCCTCCTGAACCACCCTTCGTACTACGCCCTGTATCATGAGGTGCTGCCGACGGTGGCCGATCCGGTAGAGGTGTGGGACACGTACGCAGAGGAATATGCCCACCGGCCCGAATTTGTCCATAAGTACCGGCATGGCTTTGCTTTCCATGGAGCACACCCGTGCATTCTGTACGGCCAGGGGTTATACGCGCTCAATCATCTCAGCGCGGTCTTCGCTGCCGGCGTGCCCAAGGAGAACGAGGAAGTGGCGAGACGAATGGGGTTCGAGCCGTTCCCTACGATCGAAGCTGCGTTGCAGGAGGCAGAGGCCCGCTTGGGGAAGGACTGTACGATCACCTACCATCCCCATTTAGAAGAGCAGGCGTATTTCACGCGGGTACGTGTCGATGAGCCGGCTGAGGGAGGGACGGGGGTCACCGGTGAGCGTGGGTAAGGTGCTGAGCCCCTCAGGCAGTTGAGAGCGCTGCGGGGGCTCGCGCGGAGCGAGGGGGGCGATCGCTGCGGCCAGGTCGGCGATCAACTGGCGCAAGATCGTTTCGAGGTTGCGGCTCATCGCTTCGGCGATAGCAGCAGGGTTGCGTTTAGCGGCTTGCTGGGTGGCCGCGTAGGAGCGAAACCACAGGGGGGTGCGTTGGTCACCACGGGTGAGCCAAAAGTCGATGCTCAGCGCCGCCTCCCACGTGTGTTGGTGGTCGATCTCTTCGAACTGCCGGATGATCCCGCTTAAGGCGAGATCGGCAGTTGCGTCTGGGGTAGGAAAAACCTTGGCGAATACCCCAGACTGGCCGAGGTAGCGTCGGGTCCACTCGGTGACCTGTTGGGCTGGTGTGGCGGCCCACCGGTGGTACTGGTAGAAATCGAGCTGGTAGGGAGACTGCCGGTACACCATGGAATTGCGGTCGTATGGATCGCGCGCTGTAAACGGACGGACGACGAGTGACAATGTCCCCGCTCCAGGAGCCGGCTCGGGAAGGGCTATCGACAGAGAGTAGTAGCGGACCGCAGGGCGCGCGCGCGTCAGGCTACACCCCTGTGTGATCACGCCGCACAGCACCACCACGCTCCACACCAACCGCGTGCTTCTCCTCATCGATCAGGAATCTCTCTCTCTGGGAGGTTTGGACCCCAGATCAGCTCTGACGGGTTATCCCGTACCGTTGCCGCCGTCTCCTGTAAAGAACGCGAGGCATCGGCCAGACTGGTTAAGAGCCGATGCAACTCGCCCTGGTTCTCGACGATCACTTGGTCGAGATGGGCGGTCAGCTGCCGTAGGTCCTTTGCCAAATTGGCAGTCACGGCTGCTGTCTGGCGCAATTGGATCAGCAGGGCTTTGAAATCTTTGAATGTCTCCTCGCGGATTTCGTTGATGGCATCCGTAGCGCTTTTGATCCCAGCCGCTGCCTGGGCGAGGTTATCGACCATCGCTTTGAGCGCAGTGCGTGTCTCGGGGGTGGAGATTTCATCGAGCGACACCCGCAGGTTTTCGGCCAGGACCGCAATATTCTGCAGAAACGACGACACGGCCATTTGGTTTTGCTCGTTGAGCAACCCTTCGATGCGGGTGAGCACGGCGAGCAGATGCTCACCAATTTCGCTGGCGCGGTCACGGAACTCTTCCAATCCCCCTTCTTTGACCGGAATGATGCCTCCCGGCTCCAAGGGCGGGGCGGAGCTCGACCCACCTGCCAGCTCGATGAAGCGGATACCGGTGACGAACGACCCGATCAGGTGCGCCGTGGTATCCTGACGAATGGGGGTCCCCGGCGCCACCGCGATGGTCACCTCTGCGCGCGGGGGAACCTCTTCTGTCAAGCGCAAGGATTCGACTTTTCCCACCGTCACTCCTTGATACTCGACCGCTGCACCGGGGAGCAATCCGCTCACCGATTTCTCGAAGATGATGCGGTAGGTATCCACCGGTTGGAAAAACCGCGAGCCTGCGAGCCATAAGATGCCACCGGCTAACAAGAGGAAACTGAGCGTGACGAAGAGAACGACCTTCAGGCGGGTTTTCTCCATACTAGGCTCCGTCGATAAAGAGAGTATCGAGCAAGCCGTGCTGCGGCGCAACTGGCCTCGGCCTGCGGTCGAAGAAGGCGCGAATCTGCGGGTGATCGGTGTTTTGCACTTCTGCGAGAGTCCCAGCGGCGAGCACTCTGCCGGCGTCTAGCATCACTGCTCGGTCAGCGATCATCTGGATGCTGCTCAGTTCGTGCGTCACGACGAGGATCGTGACGTCGAACTGGTCCCGGAGACTCAAGACGAGTTCATCGAGCCCACGAGCGGTAATCGGGTCGAGCCCTGCGGACAGCTCGTCGAAGAGGAGCAGGGCGGGATCGAGGGCGAGGGCACGGGCGACAGCAGCCCGCTTTTTCATCCCGCCGCTAATTTCGGAGGGGAGCAAGTGCGCCGCCCGCTCCAGTCCGACCAGTGCGAGCTTCATGCGTGCCAGCAGACGTGCCGTCTCAGGGTCAGCTTTGGCGTGCTCGATCAAGGGGAGAGCGACATTCTCCTCTAAGGTCATCGAGTTGAACAGCGCTCCGCCCTGGAACGACATACCGATGTTCCGCAGTATCGCTTCCTGCTCTTCCTCCGATGCCCGGTGGATGTCACGGCCATCGATCAGGACACGGCCGGAGACCGGTGTCAGCAACCCGACGATGTGGCGCAACAAGGTCGTTTTCCCGCACCCGCTGCTGCCGAGAATGACGGTGATTTCACCGGGGTACGCCTCGAGCGACACCCCATCCAGCACGGTACGGTCACCGTAGCGAGCCACGAGGGATTCGACTTGGACGTACGGAGTGGCGTCTCGCGTTCTCATGCCGTTCTATGCAAGGTAGAAGAAGATGGTAGTAAACACTGCGTCGGCTAAAATGCACAACACAATCGAAGTCACGACCGATGCGGTGGTGTTAATCCCCACTCCTTCCGCTCCTCCACGGACGTAAAACCCACGGTAACAGGCGACGAGTCCAATAAGCAGGGCAAACACGCCGCTTTTGACCATCCCGGTGACGAGATCGCTGATCAACAGCGCCTGGGCTGTCTGTTGCAGGTAGTTCCGGCTCCCCAGACCTAAGATGATCACGCCGATCCAGTATCCCCCGATTATCCCCGCCAGATTGGACAGCACCGTCAGGCACGGGACCGCGCAGAGCAACGCGAGCACGCGAGGGACGAGGAGAAACCGACCCGGACTCAGCGCCATTGTCCGCATGGCGTCGATCTCTTCTGACACCACCATGGTGCCCAATTCAGCCGTGATAGCGGCACCGCTGCGGCCAGCGACGATGACCGCGGTAATGAGAGGGGCCATTTCCCGCGTCATCGACACGCCGACGAGGTTGGCGATGTAGATGGCCGCGCCGAATTGGCGTAGCTGACTGGCAGCGTTGAGCGCCAGAACCGCGCCGATGAGGAACGAGAGAAAGGTGACGATGGGAACGCCGTCGACCCCGATCTTGGCTATTTGCTCGAAAGTCCGGTCCCACTTGATGCCCTTGCCGCGCCAGGGCGCGATGAGCGTCCAGTAGGCCAGCTCGCCGATCAGCTCCAGTAAACGGCGCCCTGCCGCGGCGAATTCGAGGGTCCGCTCGCCCACGCCTTCGAGCGGCGGCAGACGCTCGGCGACGGTGTCGGTGTCCTCGAGGACACTAGGAGTGAGGCCAGCAAAGGCACGGCGCGCCTCGGCCGAGAGCCCGGCGAAGCGCACTTCAACCCCTCTGTGCTTCCCTTGTACGACGAGACGTAACAGCGCTGCTGCGTCTAAGCTCCGCAGGGTGGAGACCCCGCTGAGATCGACGACCAGGCGCGAACCTGGTTCAGCGCGCTGGACGATCTCTTCGCGGAGACGCTCAAGGGCCAACACGCCCGCAGACTGACCTACCAGACGTTCTTCACGTGCCATTCTTCACGCTGCGACAAATCCCGTAGCGCCACATCTGCTTCTACATAAAGGGTCTCTCAGCTACTGTAAAGTAACGTGCAGACTGGCTTTTCTGCGCCTGGAGGGATAACCCAGAGACGGTCACCCGATCGGACATTTGCGTCTTTTGGGCTTTTCTGGTGTTTTTAGCAGAGATTCTGGCTAAGGAGGCTGTATGACTCGCTGGGGGTTGGCCCGTTATAGGAGGAGGGGAGGTCTCCTGGGATGCTGTCTCTTGTTTGCTGCCTGCGGAGGCACGCCACCGGATCCGGTCGTACCCCAAACGGAAGAACGTGCGGCTGCTCCGGTTGCGCCTGCGGAAAGCGCAGATGAAAGCCAGCACGCCCAGCTCCCCGCTTCTCCCTCTGAACCCTCTCTTTCCACTTTCACACAGCCAGGTGCGGTCCTCGCCGGGAGGGAGCTCGGGATGGTGATCACCGGTGTGGAGACTGGTGGCCCCACTCGCTCGCTGGAAGTCCTCGAAGAGCAGATTCTGGCCTTTCTCCCCCAATTACAGGAGGTGTACGAGCAGGAACGCCTGCAGGACGCTGGATTGATGGGCAGTATAGACGTGAGCATGACGATCACCCCGGAGGGCCGGGTTTCTGATCTGCGCTTTCCCCGCACCCGGGTGTCGAGCGACAAGCTGGTTGCTGCCGTGTTCGACCGCATGCGCACCTGGACCTTTCCGCCGGCGGAGGGGCGCGTACAACTGCGCTATACCCTCTTATTCGTGCCGCCAGGAGTGGATCGGGCATCGATTTTTATGTGGGAGAAGCATCTCGGCAGCCGGCTGGTAGTGGATCGCGGTGGAGAGGGGGCTGTGCCGGTTACGGTAGCGTCGCTCCCCGAACCGGGACAACCTCCGGCTGCGAAGAAGGAGGCGGCAACACCGGGAAAGCCAGCCAAACGACCGCCTCCCCCTGTGCCATCCCGCTCCCGCGTGGAGAGCGCACAGCGGTGGGAAAGCCCAACGGTATTGGGGTGGTATCGTGTGATCCGCCCGTCGGCACTCTACGCCGCCCCGCGAGACGCGGCGGATATTATTACACAGTTACGGCCGGGAACGCGGGTGCAGGTGGTCAAGGTGGTGAACGGAGAGTGGCTCGAAGTCCGTTCGGTGAGTAACCGCCCTCCTGGTTTCCTGCGCCGCAGCAACGCTCGGCCGGTGGCTGAGGTCGGCAGACCCGGAGAAGGCAGTCAATTCTGACCTGAGTTCGGCTCGAGGAACAGAAAGGGTGGGAAGACGCCCTGCGGGCGCCTTCTGCAGCGCTTTACTCCCTCAGCGGCAAGCGCACGCACGGCATCCTCGGTCGCTTCGTCAGCAGGAAAAAGCTGCGCTCCGCGCTCCTCGCTCTCGCAGTACAAATCCCAGATGGTGCTCAAGCTGTGAGTGAACGAACGGGCGTGCTCGCGATCCCCATCCATGGCCCTCGTTGTGTGTGGTCACTCCTTGCTCCCGCGGGCGAGGTAACTCTCTAGATTTGCCGCTTCCCGCTGCTTGCAGGCGACGGCGACCTGGAGTTTTTCCAGGTGTTGTTCAATCGTCTTTGCCCCCTGTTTCACCGGATGAGTCGCGAAGAACTCCCGTGCATCGGCTTCGAGAGCGGGGGTGACCAGGGCGGTAATCCCTTCGCACATACGGGGGATGGAGTTGTCCGGGTACTGCCGTAGCATCTCCTGCCAGTGCTCCTTCATGAAGGCCCACGCCCGCTCACGGCCTTCTGTGTTCATCAGCAGGGCGCGCATCAGGTAGGGGGCGTTCTGGGTGCGGACCTCGCCGTTCAGGGTCATCTGCAAGGTCTGCTCTATCAGCTCAGGTTGGCGGAAGCTGGCGAGGGCGAATTGGTAGCGTTGTTCCTCTTGGGGGGTACTGGCGGTCTTGCTCGCCGCGCGATACTCTTCGTACTCCTTTGCGCCGCCCGTGTAGGCGACGATCGAGACCAGCGCTGGCACGATATTGGGGTCAACAGACTCCCGGTTGGCGCGGTACTGGGCGTAACGAGCGCGCGCCTCTGCCTGCGTCTCCACGTCGTTGCCTATCGTTCCGAGCGCGCCGAGCAGTTCGCCGCGGAGCTGGCTGATCAATTCAGATTCTCCGGGCTGTGGGCTCCACCCCAGGCGTTTGGTGACGGGGAGGAGGAGGGTGCGGATAAACGTTTGTAACGCCGGTCGCTGGGTCGGATCGAGCATGCGGTAGAGATAGTGGCAGGAGCCCACGATGGCCGTCCACACGTTATGATCGGTTTCGTCGCGGAACAGGGTCAGCAGGTCGAGATATTCGACCATGGGGGTGAGACCTGCGACTGCTGCGGCCCAGGTATCGTTGACCAGATTGAACCGTTCAACCGCAGAGAGGATGTTCTGCAGGCGCGTGGTGAGCTGCTGCCGCAACTCTGGTGTGTACCGGACGCGGTAAAAGCCGTGTCCGCCGGCGTTGACGACGACCCACGTGGGATCGCCTGAGAGCGGCACCCGCATTTCCCGCTCGGTCAACAGGAGGGTGTGATGCTGGATGGTACCGTTGACCTGCAGGCGGAGAAAAATCGGCACTTGCCAGAGACGGTCGGAGTCGCTGCCGTCTTGGAGGTAGCGAAAGATCTGTTGTGTCAGGCGTAGCTCGCGGCCTTCTAGCCCGACAGTGATAAGGGGGTAGCCAGCCTGGAACACCCAGGTGTCCATGAGCGCACGGACCGGTTGGCCCGCAGACTCCTCGATGGCATCCCACAGATCGGTTGTTTCGGCGTTGCTGTATTGGTGTTTGCGCAGGTACAGGTTGATGCCGGCGCGGAAGGTCTCCGGGCCCAGGTACTGTTCTAACATGCGCAGCACCGAGGCGCCTTTCTCGTAGGTGAGGATGTCGAACATCCCGGCAGCTTCCTCCGGCAGCCGCACGGGAAACTCGATCGAGCGGGTGCTCTTCAACCCGTCGACGAGAAGGGCTGCCGCCCGCGAGACGGCAAAGCTGGTCCACCGCTGCCACTCTGGCTTCCAGTGGTCGACCGCCAGCATTTCCATGAACGTGGCGAAGGCTTCGTTCAGCCACAGGCCGTTCCACCAGCGCATAGTGACGAGGTCGCCGAACCACATATGCGCATTTTCGTGGGCGACGACGTCGGCAACGCGTTCCAGTTCGCTGCGTGCCGCGGTCTTTTCGTCGACCAGGAGTGCGGTTTCGCGAAACGTGATGGCTCCCAGGTTTTCCATCGCCCCCGAAGCGAAATCGGGGATGGCGATCAGATCGAGCTTGTCCCCAGGGTAGGGAAGTCCGTAGTATTGCCTGAAGAAGGCGAGCGAGGCGGCGGCGATCTCGAGGCCGAATTTGCCCAGGTGGCGTTTGCCCGGCACCGACCAGATGCGAATGGGCGTCCCGTCGACGAAAACCGGGTCGGTGCTTTCGAACTCACCGACAATAAACGCTACCAGGTACGTCGACATCTTGATCGTCTCGGCAAACACCACCTCCTTCTTGCCCGTGCCGGGCAGCGGTGTTTCCCGGACAATGGCAGTGTTGGAGATGGCTGTTAGCCCTTCGTCGATCACCAGCGTGGTCTGAAAAACCGCTTTCAGTGCGGGCTCATCCCAGCAGGGAAAGGCGCGGCGCGCATCGGTAGACTCGAACTGGGTCGACGCCAGGATCTTCTCTTGGCCATCTGGCGTCTTATAGGTACTGCGGTAGAAGCCGTGCAGCTTATCGTTGAGGATACCGGAAAACGTCAGGTGCAGCCGCCACAGGCCAGGGCGGAGGACGCGCGGAAAATGGAGCACGGCGCGTTCGTTCGCTTCATCCAGGGTCACCGTTCCCGGCAGAGTCTCTTCGTCCCGGTGGGTGGCCGAGACGGTGTGGATCGTCAATTCGCAGGCGTGCAGGACTACCTGTTGTACCGGCTCGTGCACCTGCACAGAGACCGTTTCTTCCCCTGTGAAGGTACACCGCTGCAGATCCGGTGTCAGACGGATTTCATACCGTTCCGGGGTGACGGTGGTGGGGAGTAAGTAGGATTGATCTAACACGATCGTTCCGTGGGTCCGTGTGTCCATAATCGCTCCCTGGGAAGAAAGTATCGCGGTCAGCGGTGGCTGTACCGCTTGGCGCAAGCACCAGGAATAGCAGAAAACAGGGACCCTTGGCAAAGCAGCGAGAAGGGCCTCCATGGCCGAGTTCCTGCGCTCTTCAATTGACCCTGCCCGGCGATCGCGGTATGGAAACAAGAGAGTGTTCTACAGGGGACAGCGAGGACGCTATGAGCAACCGGCACGAGTACGATACCGATCTTGACCGTGGGGTCGTCACTGAAACCGAGAAAAAGCTCAAAAAACCACCGCTCTATAAGGTGTTGTTACACAACGACGATTACACCACGATGGAGTTCGTCGTCTATATTCTTCAGTCGGTCTTTCACCACCCGCTCACGAAGGCGACCCAGATTATGCTGCACGTGCATCGGAAGGGAATTGGTGTGGCTGGGGTGTATACCTACGAAGTGGCGGAGACCAAGGTGAATCAGGTGCACGAACTGGCTCGCAAGTACGAATTCCCCTTACGCTGCAGTATGGAAGAAGCCTAAGCGGAGGATCAGGATAAGGAGAACGACAGCATGCGACTCAGCCGAGAGTTGGAAATCTCGCTCACGTTGGCGATCAAAGAGGCCAAACGGCGCCGTCACGAGTATCTGTGTCTAGAGCACGTCTTATACGCTCTGCTCTTCGATGAGGATGTGGCGGACATCGTGCGCAACTGTGGGGGGGATGTCAAAGCGTTGCGGCGCGATCTGGAGACCTTTTTCCAGGAGCAGTTGGAACAACTGCCAGAGGGGGAGGAGGTCGAGCCGGTCCAGACCCTTGGCTTTCAGCGTGTCTTGCAGCGAGCGGCAGCACACGTGCAATCGAGCGGCAAAGATGTGATCGAAGGGCGCAATCTGCTGGTGGCCTTGTTCCGTGAGGAGAATAGTTATGCCCTGTACCTGTTACAGAAACAGGGGATTACCCGGCTGGATGTGCTCAACTACATTTCTCACGGCATCTCGAAAATCCCCACCGGGGAAGAGGAGGAGCCGGCCTCGCGGGCCGATGGTGGGGTGGGCGAGGACGATGACGAGCCCCGGCCGGTGCGCAATCCGCTCGAAGCGTTTGCGGCCAACCTGGTGCAGCGTGCCAAAGAGGGCCTTATCGATCCGCTGATCGGACGCGAAACGGAACTCGAACGTACCATCCACGTCTTGTGCCGGCGGCGGAAAAATAACCCCATTTATGTCGGGGACTCAGGCGTGGGCAAGACAGCGATCGTCGATGGCCTGGCGCTCAAGATTGCCAAAGGCGAGGTGCCTGACGCACTCAAAAATGCGGTGATCTATTCTCTCGACATGGGAGCGGTGCTGGCCGGGACGAAGTTTCGCGGCCAGTTTGAAGAGCGTCTCAAAGCGGTCCTCAACGCGCTCAAGAAACAGCCCAACGCGATTCTCTTTATTGACGAGATTCATACCATTGTCGGCGCCGGTGCCACCAGTGGCGGCTCGATGGACGCGTCCAATATCTTAAAACCCGCCTTGGCGTCCGGCACTTTGCGGTGTATCGGCGCCACCACCTATCACGAGTATCGCAGTTACTTTGAACGCGACCGGGCTCTGGCCCGTCGCTTTCAGAAGATCGAGGTGCACGAACCGAGCATCGAGGAGACCGTGCAGATCCTGGAAGGGCTCAAGTCCCACTACGAACAGCATCATGGTGTCGTCTACACCCCTGAGGCGATCCGTGCGGCAGCGGAGCTGTCGGCCAAGTATATCAACGACCGTTTCCTGCCCGATAAAGCGATCGATGTCATCGACGAGGTCGGGGCCTCGTTTAAACTCCGGCCGGCGACGGCAGAGAAAGTGGTGCGTGAAACCGACATCGAGGCGGTCGTGGCCAAGATCGCCCGCATCCCGCCGCGCAGCGTGTCGGTTTCCGACAAAGAACGGTTGCAGAACCTCGAAGGCGATCTCAAACGGGTCGTGTTTGGACAGGATAAGGCGATCGAGACGGTGGTGACGGCGATCAAAATGGCGCGTGCCGGTCTGGGCTCACCCGATAAGCCGGTGGGCTCGTTCCTCTTTACCGGCCCTACCGGGGTCGGCAAGACCGAAGTCGCCAAGCAGCTGGCAGCCACGTTGGGACTGCAGTTTTTGCGCTTCGACATGAGCGAGTACATGGAAAAGCACACCGTCTCGCGCCTGATCGGTGCCCCGCCGGGGTATGTCGGGTTTGACCAGGGTGGACTCTTAACTGAAGCGATCACCCGCAATCCGCATTCTGTCTTGTTGTTGGACGAGATCGAAAAGGCCCACCCGGATCTCTTTAACATCCTGCTGCAGGTGATGGACCATGCCACGCTGACTGACAATAACGGCAAGAAAGCCGACTTCCGTCACGTCATTCTGATCATGACGAGCAACGCGGGAGCGCGCGAGATGGCCACGGCGGCGATCGGGTTCGGCGAGCGCTCGAACGCCAGCAAAGGGCAACAGGCGCTGGAGAAACTCTTCACTCCGGAATTCCGGAACCGTCTGGACGCGATTGTCACGTTCAACCCCCTGACGCCTGCGGCCGTTGAGCGTGTCGTCGATAAGTTCATGAACGAGCTGGCAGGGCAACTGCGCGAGCGGGGAGTCACCATCACGCTGACCGCGGCCGCCCGCCGTTATCTGGCCGAGAAAGGCTATGATGCCACCTATGGAGCACGGCCAATGGCGCGGCTGATCCAGCGCGAGGTCAAGCAGGTACTCGCCGATGAGATTTTGTTCGGCAAATTACAGCATGGTGGAAGGGTGACCATCGATCTCGGCGAGGATGGGTTGACGTTCACCTATGGGAGCGAGCAGGTCGAGGAAACAGCCGCGCAAGAAGCCGCGGTGACCAAGAGCAGAGAACCTGCCCTTCTGCAGTCGTGACACATCTTGAGGCGACCGAGGGAAGCGAGGCTCATTTGCCGTACAGCATCAGCCCGGCGACGCTGAAACGGTGAGGGTTGAGGGGGTGGTTGGTGAGAGCCCGGTGGGTCTGGAAGATCGAAGCGCGCTGCCGCTGGTAATCAATCGAGGTCTGCGAAGCGATCTGGGGAGTCCACACGGGGTTCTGCCAGGGGTTGAACTGGGGGTGGAAGTAGGTCATCAAAAAGGTGCGTTTATGATTGCCTGCCAGGTCGTAGGCGAACGCGCACAGCGTCGCCCAGGTTTGCAGATCGATATAGAGCACGCGACGGCTATACATCGGGTGTGACCCCTTGGGCCGTGCTTCGACCACTACCACCCGACGCAGTTCCCACGGATCCACCGGATACCAGTTGCCACGCCCTCCCCATCTCGATTCCGGCGCCTGAATCGGGCCGGGGACCAGGAGAACTTGCTCCCCGAGATAGCGCCATTCATAGGCGTGGATATAGCCGGCAAAGCCGCTCCGATCCTCCATCAACAGCTCGCCTCCCCCACCGGCCTGATAGGGGTTGTCCACCAGCTTGCGTGTCCGTCGGGTCCGCACGTCGTAGAGCCACACAACCTCGGAGAGGGTGTCGTTGGTGAAGCTGTAAGAAAGCGTCTGGTTGCCTTCGACGTCAGATGGGGCGAGCGTGCGCACGTATGTCTTGGAATAGACGCCCTCTTGTTCCCACTGCGGCAGATTGCGCTCGGGCTGGGGCCGGTGGGTGCCGAAGAAAAGAGCGATGTAGAGACGATCTGCCCGCTCGACAGTTCCGTTGCTGGTACGGTGCTCGGTGCTCGGCCAAAACTGCACGGTATCGCCACGGTCCCGATAGCGGTGGTTCCAGGCAGCTTTTTCGCCTGCGCGAGGATCGTTCGGGTCGAGGAGAGGGAAGGGCAACCCGGCGACATAGTGTTGCAGTTCCCCGTCACCCAGCTCGACGTGGGCAGAGTGTGCCACGGTGGCTTGGATATACTCGTCCCGCAGTGGCATATCCGTCGTGTCTTGTACGGTAATAGCGAAGTCTCCTGCCTGCAGGTGGGTGAGGAGCTCTGCGGGGAGCACGGGTGCGGCAACATGAGCGTTGGTGGCATCAATGGTCATGCCGGGGACGATTCCCTCCACCCTCACTGGTCCCTGACGGTATGGGTAAAAGACGGCGCGGATCTGCTCGTCTCGGGAGGGGCGGTGTGTGTCTGCTCCTGCCGGCGACGCGTGTAGGGTGCACACATAGGCCACAAGAAGAAGGATGGTAGAGCGCATCACTTGCTTTCCTCTTCTTAAGATCCATCCGCGCACGATGGCTCACCTGTAGTGTGGGAGTGCACGGCCAACACGGCAACTGTGGCACGTTGCCGGCAGGCTGGCAAGAGCACATGTGGGCGGCTCCCGCGGTGACGGTCGCTTCCTCGCGCCGGCCGTCGTTGATCCACAAGGGCTGCTGTGTCAGTGTAGCGTGGCGCCTGGGCGACTCATAGCGGTGAGGGTTGGGGAAGTTTGTGGGTGTGCTACAGGCAGGAATTTCTCCTTTTGGTCTAGTCAGGAGGGAGCGCTATGGCAGAATTCGCGTTTGTGTCTCACGTGCCTATCGCGGAGAACCGCTACCGTGAGCGGTACGGCCTCGACTTTGAAGACTTTGCCGTCGGGCAGATCTTCAAGCACCGCCCGGGGCTGACCATCTCGCAGCAGGACAACGTGGAAGCCGCACTCGATACATTAAATCAGGCGATGCTCCATTTCGACGCTCACTATGCCGCACAGACCGAGTGGAAGCGACCCTTAGTGGTGAGCACCTTGACCTTGCACCGCCTGATCGGCTTGACCTGGAAGACCTTTAACAAGCGACTGCGGATTCTTGGCTGGGCCGATATCAGTATGACCCATCCAGTATTCGGTGGCGATACGCTCTACGCGGAGAGCGAGATCAAGGCCACGTACGACGACGGCGATCCCCGCTGTGGACGCCTGACAGTGATCACCAGAGGCATCAACCAAGATGGCATCGTGGTGTGTTCCATGGAGTACGATATCCTGGTGTACAAACGGGCCGCAGTGCCGTTCGCCCAGGCAAACTACTGATGCACGAACGAACAGCAGCAGGGACTCTCTATGAGTGGTTTTTATTCGCATCGCAAGCTGGCGGAGAACGTGTACATCGAAATTGCCGGTGTCGAGCACGAAGACTTTGCCGTCGGGCAGGTGTTCGAACATCGTCCTGGCCGTACCTTCACTGCCGAGGACAGCCGCCTACACGCACTGCGCGGGGCAGATCTGTCGCCGCGTGCCGTGGATGCCGTCTACAATGAGAAGGTGTATGGCGGTGAACAGGTCGTGAGCGAAACCCTTGTCCTGGGAGTGGTCACTGCGCTGACGACCAAGACCTTCAATAAAGTCGTTGCCAACCTCGGCTGGGGGCAGGTGCGTTTTCCTACGCCCGTGCGCGTCGGCGACACCATCTACGCCGAATCGGAGATTGTCGGCAAACGGGAGTCTGCCTCGCGCCCGACCCAAGGCATTCTGCATATCAGGACGCGCGCGGTGAACCAGCGCGGGGAAGAGGTTTGCTCTTTTGAACGGCGCCTGCTCGTGTACAAGCGCGGCCTCGGCCCCTACGAGGCGGCAGGGTATTAGGACCCATCCCGCAGCGCTGGTCGAGGAAACCCCACCTCTACAACCAGAAGGAGGGGAAAGAGCTCTCTGTCCCGCTGCGGCCCTCCTCTCCTGGCACCGCATGCAGCGGGAGTGGGGACCCGAGCCTGCGTGTTATGCCATGCGCTGGTCGAGCTGAATGATGGTCCCATCGGGATCTTGGAAGAGCGTGGTCATGACCTTCCCGCCCGGCGGCTCGCCGTATGCAACGGTATCGACCACGGTCGGCGGCAGGATGATGGGCACCCCGGCTGCCTTCACCTTCTCGAAGGTTTCCTGCAGGCCATCGACCCACAGGGCAAAATGGTGAATGCCCACTTGGTTCAGCTTGAGCGGTGCGCCTGAGGTGGGATGATCTTGCGAGAGCACGATGAAGGTAGCGTCCGGGCCGTCTTCCCACCGCAGATACACGCCGTGCCGCGTGCGCTGGCCAGAGACGCTGGACAACAGGCCGCCCGGGTTCTCCTGCGGGTCGTCCAAAGTGACGCGCAAGCCTAATAGATCGCGGTAAAAGCGCAGTGCGCGCTCCATGTCGCTGACGCCAATGGCAATGTGCGACGTGCCTCTGATCTTCATGATCTCCCTCCTTGGTGGCGGTTCCATCTCTGGGTCTCCGTATGAAGCTGCTCGAGCGGGAATGCCGTTATTTTCCCTGCCACTGCGGCGCCCGCTTTTCCAGAAACGCCCGTAACCCTTCTTGCTGGTCTGCAGAGGCAAAGCAAGCGGTGGCAGCTTCGTTTTCGTAGAGAATGGCGGACTCAATATCGACTTCTCGACTCCGGGCGATGCAGCGCTTCACCCACGCGACGGCCAGGGGACCGCGACCGGTGAGTTTGTCCGTCAGCTCCTCCACTTTGCTGGTTAAGGCGGCAGGTTCCACGACAGCGGTGACGAGTCCGATGCGGGCGGCCTCTTCTGCCTCGAGGAGATCGCCGGTCATGCCGAGTTCTTTGGCTTTGCCTTCGCCTATCAGGCGTGGCAGGAGATAGGTCGAGCCGTTGGTCATAGGTTGGTTGATGCGGACCTCAGCCGAGCCCAGGCGCGCCGTGGTGGCGGCGATACGAAAGTCACACACCAGGATCAATTCAAATCCAGCACCGACCGCGGCACCGTTGATCGCGGCGATGGTCGGTTTGGGGAAAGTGCGGATGAGCGACCATGTCTCTGTCAGCTGTGCCAGGAAATCACGGAAGGTCGCTGAGTCAGCACGGTGTAGCATCTGGATATCGGCGCCCGCGCAGAACCCACGTCCGGCACCGGTGATCACGAGAACTTTGACCTGCTCGTCTGTCTGGGCATCGGTTGCCGCTTGCGTGAGACTGCGGATCATCTCCGGCGTGATCGCGTTGAGCGTCTGCGGGCGGTTCAAGGTGATCCAGGCAGCGGGGCCGCGCTTGTCGTACAGCAGGTCGGTGAATACCATCGCTCCTCCTTCTTCTCGCTCACTCTGGGGCTTTGCGCACCTGCGAGATCAGCTGTCGTTCGTGTTCGTATAGGCTCTCTTCTAACCCGACCCGATATGGTGCCGGGTCGGGTGATCGCTTGACCTCCGCGGGGAGGCAGGCGAGTTGGTCTTGCGCGCGCTGGCGAATCTGGTGCAGCGGGGGCGAGGTGTAGACCGCCTTGCCGTTGCGGAAGACAGGAACGAGCAGGTCGGTGTAGGGAGTATCCGGTGGCAGCCGGTGTCGCGCGGTCGGGTGCAGCGGGTCGACCAGGGTCCACCCGCCTAGCGGTTTCGTCTCCTCGCTGTAGATCACGTCGGCGAGGAACGTGCGGTGCGCTGTGTAGTAGCGTCGTACCTGCAAGATGCCGGGGGTGGAGACCTTCGCGGGTTCGTCTGACAGTTTGATCTTATCCTGCCAGGGGCCGCCAGGGGCACGAATGGCACCGAGTTTGTACACCCCGCCCAACGCCGGCTGATTGTAAGCCGTGACCAGTTTGGTCCCGACCCCCCAGGTGGTAATCTTTGCTCCGCGGTTTTTCAACTCTTTGATTGCCTGTTCGTCTAAGTCCCCGCTGCCGATAATGATCGCCTGTGGGAAACCCGCTTCATCCAGGATCCGCCGGGCTTCGATGCTGAGCTGCGCCAAATCGCCCGAGTCCAAACGGATGCCGATCAGCTCGCGTCCCTGTGCTCGCAGCCACTGGCCGACCTGGACGGCTTTCCGTACCCCTTCAAGGGTGTTGTAGGTGTCGACCAGGAAGATGCAGTTGTTCGGCATCGCCCGCGCGTAGGCCTGAAACGCCTCGAGCTCGTCGTCAAACGACATCACCCAGCTGTGGGCATGGGTGCCCCGTACCGGAATGCCGAAGAGTTTGCCGGCGAGCACGTTGGATGTAGCGGCACAGCCACCGATATACGCTGCCCGGCTCGCTGCCAGGGCGCCATCGATGCCCTGAGCCCGGCGCAGGCCGAATTCCAGGACTGGCTCTCCTGCAGCGGCTAAACAGACATGGGCAGCCTTGGTGGCGATGAGCGTCTGGAAGTTGATCAGATTCAGGAGCACGGTTTCCAGCAACTGACACTGAATGATCGGACCTTGGACTCGCACGAGCGGCTCGCGCGGAAAGACCACCGTGCCTTCGGGAATCGCATCCACGTGGCAGGAAAAGTCCATCGTGCGCAGATAGGCGAGGAAGTCTTGCTCGAACAGCGGATTCCCGTCGCTGCCGCGCAGCTCCGCTAAGTAGGCCAGATCTTCTGTGTCGAAGTGCAAGGTGCTGAGCAGATCGACGACGTACGCGAGTCCGCAGGCGATGCTAAACCCGGAATGAAAGGGGTTTTCGCGGAAGAAAAGATGAAAGACGGCTTCCTTCGTGTTGACCCCGGACTTCCAGTAGCCATACGCCATCGTCAGTTGGTAGAGGTCGGTCAGGAGTGCCAGAGACGGCCGATAGAGTTCGGAGGGAATGCGCATCGCCACGGCTCTCGTGTCTGCAGATATGTCCGTTAACTTGCCAAATTTCTTGCGTTCTGACCAGCTTGGCGGCGGTCCCTGTCCTCGCCACCGTTGTCCGACAGAGGATGGTGTGGTAGGGGCAGGAGACGGTGCGGCAAGCAGGCCAGGCCGGGTGGCGTGAGAGCGGAGAACAGTGCTGAGGAGGAGAACCATGCAATTCGGTGTCACCGTGGCAACGAAAATCGACGATTGGCAGTTGATCAAGTATGCCGAGGATTTGGGATACGATCGGGCGTGGGTGCCTGACTCGCAGATGATCTGGTCCGATTGCTATGCGACCCTTGCCTTGGCTGCGCACAACACCTCGCGCATTCACCTCGGTACCGGGGTTGCGATTCCTGGCACCCGCATCGCCCCCGTCACAGCACACGCCATTGCCTCTATCAACAAACTGGCTCCTGGACGGACCTTCTTAGGGGTTGGCACTGGCCACACGGCAATGCGGGTAATGGGGATGGAACCGATGCGGATTCGCGAGTTCCGGGAATATCTGCGGGTGGTCAAGACTCTGCTCCGCGGTGAAGAGGTCGAGTATACGTTGCACGGCGTGACCCGCACGATCCGTTTTCTCCATCAGGACCTCGAGTTCCTGAATCTCCGCGATCCCATTCCCTTGTACGTTGCAGCAAACGGACCGCTCGCCTTGAAAGTCGCCGGGGAATACGGAGAGGGGCTGATCTCGGTCTTCAATGAGCAGTCTGGGGTGCTGACGCAGCATCTGCAGCGCGTGCGCGAGGGAGCAGCACGGGCGGGCCGTTCCGTGGACCAGACGTTTCATACCGTCGCTTTGACGACGGCGGTCATGTTGCGGCCGGGGGAGAAACTCACCGCCGATCGGGTCATTGACGAAGCGGGAGCATGGGCTGCGGCGGTGATTCATTTTGTCTACGAGATCTATCAGCAGACCAAGAACGAGGCGGTGATCCCGCCTGCCTTGCGCGGCATTTGGGAGGAGTACTGTGCCTACGTGGACAGTATGGAGACTCCGCGCGAGAAGCGCTACCTGCAGATTCACAATGGTCACTGCACGTTTCTCGTGCCGGAGGAGCGCCGCTTTATCACACCGGAAGTGATCCGTGGAACGTGCCTCGTCGGTGAGCCACACGAGATTCTCGCCCAGCTCCGCCGCGCCGAGCAGGAGGGGTTGAAAGAGGTGAACCTCTTGCCCCCGATGGCTCATAGCCGCAAGGTCCTCAAGGATTTTGCGGAGCAGGTGATGAAGCGGTACTGAGCTGCTTCTGGCAGGCGCGCTAGAGGAAGGGGGGCGGCTTCCGCAGCGCCTTCTCGAGCCGCGTATCGTAACCGTAGATGTCGGGACGGAATTGCACGACTCCTTCCTGGTCGACCCAAGCCGTCCAGTAGACGATATGGACCGGCAGGGGAGAGGTGAGCCGCACGGTGCGTCTTGTCCCGCGGTCCAGTGCGGCGACGAGCGTGTCCTGCGTCCACTGGGGATTCTCTCGCAGCACGTAGGTGGCGAGCTCCAGAGGCTCTTCGACGCGGATGCAGCCGTGGCTGAATGTCCGTACCCGGTTCTCGAAGAGGTGACGGGAGTGAGGCGGGGTGTCGTGCAGGTAGATGTTGAACGGGTTGGGGAGCATAAATTTGATGCGGCCTAGAGAGTTGGTTGGGCCGGGCTCTTGGCGGAGGCGGTAAGGGAAATACTCGGCAGAGAGCTGACGCCAATTGACCGTGCGCGGATCGATGACAGTCGACTTGCCGTTGACCCGCTGCAGCACTTGGATACGGTGGGCGGTCAGATAGTTTGGGTTGCGGCGGATACGCGGGAGCAGCTCTTTGGTCGCGATGCTGTGGGGCAGGTGCCACTCCGGGTTCAGCACCAGGTGGGTCATGGGGGCGCTGAACACTGGAGTCGCGGTAGCTTCTTTCCCGACGACGATGCGCGTATTCCACACCGGGCGTCCGTGTTCCCACGCCTCCAGGCTAAAGCCAGCAATGTTGATCACCAGGGCGCGTGGTGGCAATTCGCGTGGCAGCCAGCGCAGACGCTCGAGGTTGAGCGCGATTTGTCGCGCGCGGGCTGTTGCCGGGACATTCAGCGCCGCGCGCGTTGCCGGACCGACGATGGCGTCCGGACTCAAGCCGTACCGGCGTTGAAAGCGCCGCACGGCCCGTGCGAGGGTGTCGTCATACTGGTCGGTGGCTGCCGCTGCATCCCTGTCCGATGCGAGGAACCCTTCGGCTCGCAGGCGTGCGCGCAGGTGCGGCACGCACGGAGCGCGATCGCCGGGGGACAGGGTAGGACAGTCAGGGACGGTTGCCCATCCTCCGGCGGCGGCGATCTCCCGATAGTGGGCCAGCGCCTGACGTAACTGCACATAGAGGGGGTGCGAGGGGGCGGCAGTGCGCAAGACGCGCACGACCTGATTCGTGGCTAACGCGTGCTCCAGAAGGGAGACGAGATCGATCTTGCGACGGGAGGCCTGCCATTCAGTGCGATCCGTCTCGGGGTCGATGCGTCCGGCCAGGAGGTGTGCCGTGTACAAGAAGAAAGCGTCGGTGAGCAGAAGGTCGAGGTCGACCACAGCGTCGAGGTCGCGGGAGGCATGGTGCCTGGCGGGTGCGGAGCGCAGAATACTCAGCAGCCGGCGGATCTGCTTCAGGTGGTAGTCAGCCGGTTGCAGCCCTTCCTGATCGATCGCCTCGATAGCGGCGAGCAGGGTAGTTCCCTGCGGCAGGAGGACCGCTCCGGCAGTCCAGGCTGGTTGATAAGCTCGTCGCTGGTAAAAATGCAACAGTGCTAAAGGGGCACGGATGTGCTCGCCGGCGACGACAAGGTATGGCGGGAGTGGGGTGGTTGCGAGCCGCTGGTAGAGCTGCGCCTGAACAGAGTCGGGCGCCAGCTGGGCAGCAATGCCCTTCCCGCTGAGTCCTAGGCACGACCACGCGAGGACGGTCAACAACAGTACGACCAGCCGCGCACGTCGGGCAGGCAGGGGAAGCAGCTCGCTCCGCCGCGCACGACCTCCACGCGACGATTTCCTCTGTAGAGTCATCTGCTTGGTACTGTGATCGCTCCGTTGGACGGACCAGCGCGCGGTGCTAGCGTTGCCGTCGGTGTTCCACGCGAAACTCACCGTGACAGCCCCGATCAACCCAAATGCCGACGCCACCTCTATCCGCTCCCCACGTTTCGTCTTGGCGACACGGGGCAGCGCTCAGTTGTCGGAGCAAGCGGACGCGACCCCGCGCGTTGGTCGGACAATAGCGATAACGGCCACCCTGGGATTCACACTTCAGCGTCACCTCCCCGCCGGCGCCCGCGCCCGAGGAGAACCACGGCTCCACGAAAAATATGCCACGACAGCCCTGGTCAACCCATATGCCGCCACCGTCGCGGTCTGCTCCCCACGTCTCGTATTGTCGGCAAGGCGCATCGCTAAGCTGGCGCTGCAACCTGACGCGGCCCGTCATATGGGTGCGGCAGTATTCATACCTCTCTCCACGCGACTCGCACCGCACGCTCCTACCCTCCTGTGCATGGGCGGAATGCTGGGGGACAACCATCAGCGCCAGGAGAGCAGGGACAAACCGGGACAGAAATACCATAATCCTCCTCCGTCCAATCGGTACGGTCTCACTATATACAACGTGCGCTGTAGGAGGAAGGCACTCGTCGCCTCAGCCACCCTGGGGATCTCGGTGCCGGGAGGCAGAGACAGCAAACGTTTCGGGATCCGTGAACGAGAGTTCCGCTGGACAAGGGAGCTAGCGTGTCGGAAAGCAGCCCGGATCGTCTCGGGGCTCAGGGAGATCCCGGTGACCAACTTCTCTCCCAGACTACGCGAGATTGGCTTCGATCAGCATCGGCCCGGGGGTACGGAAGGAGTAGTGGAGCGCATCGGTGAGCTCTTCCGCCGTGAACACCGCTTTGGCCTCTACACCGAAGCCCTGCGCCAGTTTGACGAAATCAAAGTCCGGCCTGTCTAGACCGGTAAGAGCGAGGCTGGCTGCACCGGGCGTCATGTGGGCCCGTTCCAGCTCCCAGCGCAGGATGGCGTAAGCACGATTTTTGCAGATGACAGTCGTCACATGCTGACGTTCACGCGCCATCGTCCACAGGGCTTGAATCGTGTAGAGCGAGGAGCCGTCTCCTTCCAAGCAGAGCACGCGGCGATCGGGGGCTGCCGCTGCCGCTCCGACAGCACACGGTAACCCTTGGCCGATCGACCCCCCGGTGAGCGCCATATACGTGAACGGTGGCGCACCGGCGGCAAACCCGTAGTAGGCAAACCCGGCTGTTGCTCCTTCGTCCATTACGATGACACCTTCAGGCTGTGCCGCGGCGATCGCCTGGCACATGGAGATCGGGGTCAGCGCACCCATCGGCGGTTGAGGACGGGGCGCTGCAGGAACAGGACGGGGAGCTGGCGCGCCCAATGTGTCGGCAAGAGCAACCAGGGCTTCCACAGGGTCGACCGTGGCGCCGCAAAGCGGGAGAATGTCGGCGTCCTCAGCGCACAAGCCGCTGCGGCCATTGGGATAACCGAAGAAGGCGACCGGCTCCCCGGCTCCGGCCAACAGCACGGTGCGATAGGGAGCGAGGAGTTGACGAGCCGGTTCAGGTGGGTAGGGGATTTTGTCCGGTGACAAGAGGCCAGCGCCGCGGTCCATGACTGCAGGAAAGGTCGGAGCCAGTACGCGGCAGGCTGTCGCTCGTGCGATCCGCTCGGCTGCTTGCAGACCGGGCGTCCGCAGGGCACGACCGCCTAATACGAGGGCGGCAGCACCGGCACGGAGCGCACGCGCCGCCCGTTCGATCGTGGCCGGATCCGGTGGGGTCGGCGGTGGAATCTGTGGCGTGAGCGGTGCAGTCGTGACCCGCGCCCACTGCACGTCTGCCGGGAGAATCAGTGTTGCCGGCCCGCTCGGCAGCGCAGCCGCCCGTGCGATCACCTCGGCCATGTCTGCCGCGACAGACTCGGGTCGAGCGGCGGTGCGCACGAAACACGACATCGGCTGCGCGAGCGTCGCAATGTCCGAGGTCAACGGCGCGTTGGCGGCGATATGCCAGGTCGCATGTTCGCCGACGATCGAGATGACCGGAGAGCCCGCTTTGCGAGCGTTGTGCAGGTTGGCCAGACCATTGGCGAGGCCAGGACCGAGATGGAGCAGGGCCAGGGCTGGCCGACCGCTAATGCGGGTGTACCCGTCGGCTGCCCCCGTACAGACCCCTTCGAAGACCGCCAGCACCGCCCGCAGTTGCGGGCAGCGGTCGAGGGCGTGCACCAAGGACAGTTCCGTCGTTCCCGGGTTGGCGAAGCAAATATCGATCCCTGCGGCGACGGCTGTCCGTAAAACCACCTCGGCGCCTGTGTAGGTCGTGCTCTCTTCCGCTGTCGTCATGCCGTGTCCCTTTGCCAGAACCGGAAAAACAACCTGTGATAACCTCCGCCGCTATGCACCACCCGTGCATCCACAGGAATACCATTCCCTGCAGTTTTCATGCAACCGGAGGACACCTGCTTCCGACCGAGAACCGGCGTGGCTGAAGAAGCAGGAACCGTGGCAACAGCACCCGCGGTCAAAGAGGGGTGTAGTGGGGCTGGATTCTACCAGGCTCGCCGAGCAGGGTTCCCGACAGCTGCTGCCCACGGCGGGGTGTCTTCTCTTCGACGGTAATATCGTCGAGGTAGAAGCGCACGGACGCAAAGGGACCGGTGAGGGAAAAGAACAGTTCCGCCTGCCGATGGCAGTGCTTCTCGACGACGACTCTGCTCAGCATGGGATCGACTGTCAGTTGACGCTGCACGAGCACTTCGCCGACAGCGTCAGACACCCCACAGGCGATCGTCTCCCGCCAGGGGTCGAGCAGGCGGAGACGGAGGAACACGCGTACCTCGAGCTCCCACACGCAGGACGGTAAAGGGAGATACAGCCGTGCCACCTCCTTCATCCGTTGAGCCTGGAGACGAATGATGAGTCCAGTGCCTGACGGCTGTGCCGTTGCAGTGCCTACCGCCCGCCACGTTGCCGGTACTCCTAACTGTCGCATCCCAAAACACTCCTGAATGACAGGTTTCTCTCAATGCCTGCTCGGGTTATGTGGGAAGGCAGCAGAGCAAGAACCGGACCAGGAGCTGAAGGGCAGAAAGTGAGCGGTTTCGCTGTCTCCCCGTGAGGCACGGCGACCCGATCAGGTCGCCGTGCCAAAGCAAAGGAACCGTGTGTGTGCACCCGCAGCTGCGGTGCACGCGCGGTGGAGAAACCCTGCTCCCATTTTATGGGACAACGGACACGGTCACCGCGGGTATATCATGACCGTGCTCTTTCCCTCCCGCCGTAGGCAGAGGGTTATGGTGATTGCACGAACTGAATCCGTAGCAGAGTGGTCGGTGCAGCGGAGGTCACCTCTGCAGGGCCCCTGAGTTCCCCCAGCCGTGCCAACGCCTGCCGCAGGGGAGTCAGTGCACTCGTGGGCAGCGACGTCACGAGGTGGTCTGCAGAGTCTCGGATGATGACCGCCTCTGCCGTCTGTCGTATGAGAGCGATGACCTGGCTGCGCAACATAGCCGGGTCTTGCCCAGCAAGACGCCAGGTGAGGGACTCGATGACGCTGCCACTCCCTTCCGGCAAGGCATGATCGTCCTCCAGGTTTCGCGCGGCGTGAAGCGGCACTGCCTCGACCGCGGTGCTCCTCTCCACAGCGAGGCTGGGTGGAACACGGAGGGTGGAGAGGAGAACGGAGACACCCGTGCCGGAGAGGAGCACTACGGTCATCTGTCGTCGCATCCAGGAACGGCACCGTACGTCCATCGCCAGGAGAGAGTATCGCTTGTGCTTTCTGCAGTCAAAGCACCGTCAGCGGACTCCCAAGAGCTGAGCTTTGAGCGAGGCGCTCAGCGGTTGGGGGCCGAGCCAAATGGCGAAATAGGCAGCGGCGAAATCCGCGCCCTCGATCGTGCCTTTGATCTGCCCGTTCAGAGCTAGTTCGGTGCCGATCCCGGGGATGTAGGTGAGGGAGTAGCGATCCCCAGGTTTCACGTCCTCGTACAAGGCGTGGAGACGGGCGATGCGTGGCTGCAGATGCGCCAGGGTCTCCGGGGAGACATTGTACGGGAGCAGCGCATCTGCCGCCTTCCCGAAGTCCGGACCAGCGATGGGCCAAAAATAGGCCAGTTCCAGCCGCTTTGGGACGTCGGCGAGGACCTGGGACGGGTGCACGCCGACACCGAGATAGAGGGCAGCGACGTACCCTTTGAACACGAGGCGGTAGCGCAGCAGGCCGACGCCGTGGAGCAGCAATGGCGTTCCGTGGATTTCGTAACGCTCGGGGAAGTGGACGCCTTCGATTTCTGCTGCCCAGCTGGGGAAGGGAGCGAGCGAGAGGGAGCAGAGGAGCAACAGCAGACCGCGCGCTTGGCGGACGCGCAAGCCGGAGGCTGGGAGAGCTCTGGCGACCCACACCAGCCCTGGGAGCACGAGTCCCCACGCACCGGCGAGGATCAACAGGCTTGGCCACAAGTCCGGGGGAAAGATCACCGCACCCAGGCGCGCACCAGCGTAGTAGCTCAGCGGTCCTCCCAGGGCGCCGAAACAGGCGGCCAACAGATAGCGGTCCAGCAGCCATCCGAGGGAACCGTGCAGGGTGGTGGCGAAGAGCAGCCACAGGGCAGTGATCCAGGGGGGGCACACCCAGCTCGAGACCGAGCCGACGAACGTGTAGACTCCACCCCACAGCATGCAGGTATCCAGGAGTGAGCCGGCGATGCCGGCGATCAGCAGCAGCTGTCCCTCGCGCAACGCGTTGGCAACCAGCAACAGGTGAAACGTGAGCAAAATGACGACGACGAGCGGGCCGAAGAGGGGGTACCCGCGCGCCGCGCCCAGCACGCAGGCGAACCAGCCGAGGTAGAAGGCGAGTGCATTCCAGAGAGTCTGGGTCATAGCGGTGGCAGGAGCGGTGCGCGACGGCACTGTGGCTTGGTCAAGAGCATCTGCACGTCGCCGATGGCGCGTTCATGGAACCCTCCCTCGCAATAACACAGGTAGAACTCCCACATGCGGATGAAGGCCTCTGGGTACCCGAGCGCCCGTACCCTGTCGGCATGGGCGAGAAAACGTTCGCGCCAGTGGCGGAGCGTGGTGGCGTAGTGGGGCGTCAGATCTTCCAGGTGAAACAGGCGCAAGTCTGTGGCGCGGGTGAGGGAGTTGCAGATGGCGGTGATCGAGGGAATGCAACTGCCGGGGAAGATATAGCGCTGGATGAAATCGACCGACCGCTTGGCCTGCTCGTATCGCTGGTCGGCGATCGTGATCGCCTGCAGGAGCATCATCCCGTCGGGTTTGAGCAGGTGACTGCAGCAGCGGAAGTAGGTGTCGTAGTAAGCGTGTCCCACTGCCTCGATCATTTCGATCGAGACCAGCTTGTCGTACTGACCGGTGAGCGCGCGATAGTCGTCGCAGAGAACGGTGACGCGATCGGCTACCCCGGCAGCGGCAACGCGTTGGCGGGCGAGCTCGTACTGCCGCTGGGAGATGGTAGTGGTCGTCACCCGGCAGCCGTAGTGCTGGGCGGCGTAGATGGCAAAACTGCCCCAGCCGGTGCCGATTTCGACCACGTGGTCCGCCGGCGACAGCTGGAGCTTGCGACAGATGCGGTCGAGCTTGGTGAGCGAGGCCTCCTGCAGCGTGCTCTCGGGGTGGGTGAAGATCCCGCACGAGTAGGTCATGGTCTCGTCGAGGAACAGCGCGAAGAAGTCGTTCCCCAAATCGTAGTGGGCGGCGATGTTGCGCCGACTCCCCCTGACCGTATTGCGGTGCAGCGCGTGGTACAGCGTGCGCAGCGGCCCGGTCAGGCGGGCGAGACCGCTCGCCATACCATCCAGCACGGCCCGGTTGCGCAGCAAGATGCGCACGAGAGCAGTGAGGTCGTCGCACGACCAGAAACCGTCGATGTAGGCTGCGCCGGCACCGATGTCGCCTGCGCGTACGATCGCGTTGTAGAAGCGGGGATCGTGGACAGAGACGGTGGCGGAGAGCTGACAGTCCGAGGATAGACGTCCGAAGGTCTGTCGGATGTCACCATCAGTGATGGTGATGCATCCCTGCTGGAGCTGCTGCAGTTGGGCCAGCACCAGGTGTCGGGCTAGCCGAGTCCAGAGCGGGAGGCGCAAAGCATGGGTTGTCGGCGTTGCCGTTGGAGTCAGAGCGTCTTTCATAGGTCACGCGGCTCGAACCCGCCGGCCTTGATGGTTGCCGGGTGGGGGTAAAAAGGGGTACGTTTCAGCCACAAGCGCCCGGCCTGCAGGTAGATGGCAGCGATGACTCTTCCGGTCATGAAGGGGTAGCGGACCAGGCACCAGGTCAGGGCCGGGCCGCTGATCTCTCGACGGGTGAGCACCATGGTCGCGTCGAAGAACTTGCTCCCTCCTTGGTGGTTCTCCATGTGAATCACCAGGCGTTGTCCTGGGGTGCTGAACCGCCAGTCGTACTCTACGTCCATCCCCATGAAGGGAGAGACATGAAACGCCTTGCCGAAGCGGTAGCGCTTTTTGTGGCCGCCGGCCTCGTTGCGCGCCTCGGGGAGGACGTAACAGTAGCGCTCGCCCCAGGGGGTGTTGGTCACTTCGGCGACGATCGTCTCGACCCGGCTGTCGCTTGCATCGTAGCAGAAGTAGAAACTGACCGGATTGAAGCAGTAGCCGAAGTACCGCAGATGGGTGAGGAGACGGATCGGGCCTGCAGGCCGGCATCCGGTGTGATGGGCCACCAACGCACGCACCGCGTCAGCCAAGGGAATCCGAGGGTCGCCGAAATGGTCGCGGCGACGGAACTGTGCCAGCGTCCGACCTTCGGTGGACCAGAGCCAGCGACCGTGAAAGAGTGTAGGTAACTCATCGAGATCGAGGTACATGAGGAAGAGCGAATAGGTGAAGGTGTGGGACACCGGCGCAAAGCGGCGATGACGCACGTAGCCACGGTAGATACAGCTCTGCCTCATGACAGCTTCTTGCCAAAGGTGTGACACACGGTCAAGGCGCTGTTCACCCCGTCTTCGTGAAAGCCGTAGCCCCAGTATGCCCCGCAAAAAGAGGTGCGATGGTGGAGGCCGCTGAGCTCCCGATGGCGGGCTTGCGCGGCAACGGCCCGCGCGGTGTAAACCGGGTGGTGGTAGATCATGCGCTGGATGATCCGCGTCGGGTCGATCGCCTCGCTGCGGTTCAGAGTGACGCAGAACGGCTGCGGGGCTGACAGGCTTTGCAAGATATTCATGTTGTAGGTGATCGTTACCCGACCCCGCGCCTCGCGGGGGATGTGGTAGTTCCAGCTTGCCCATGCACGGCGCCGCCGTGGGAGCAGGCGAGCGTCGGTATGGAGGATCGCCTCGTTTGCCTGGTACGCAAAGGCTCCCAGGATCTCGCGTTCCGCATCCGTCGGGTCGGCGAGCAGCGCGAGCGCCTGATCGCTGTGAGTGGCGATCACCACGTGCTCGAACCGCTCACGCTCCCCAGAGGAGAGGGTGACTACGACCTCCTGGGGAGAGCGGGCAACGGAGCGCACCGGGCACCGGAGGCGAATACGCTCACGGTACGGCCGCGTCAGCGCTTCGACGTACCGGGCGGCTCCGCCGCGGATCACGTACCATTGAGGCCGTTTGTATACCTGCAGCATACCGTGGTTGTGAAAAAACTGTACGAAATACCGGGCAGGGAAATGGAACATCTGTTGGGGATCGGCCGACCAGATCGCCGCTCCCATGGGGATGATGTAGTGGTCGATGAATTCGCGAGAATAGCGGTGGTCGGTCAGGTAGTCTGCCAGGGTGTCCAGCCCAGTATCGTGCTGCAGAAGAGCCGGAGCAGCTGCGTGGAAGCGCAGAATATCGCGCAGCATGCGATAGAAGGAGGGGCGAACGAGATTCCGACGTTGGGCAAACAGGGTGTTGAGCGAGGTGCCGTTGTATTCCAGGCCAGTGCGCTCACAGGTGACACTGAAACTCATCCTGCTCGGTTGCCAGGCCACCCCTAGCTGTTGCAGGAGCCGCACGAAGTTGGGGTAGGTCTGGTGGTTGAACACAATAAACCCAGTGTCCACCGCGTAGGTTTTTCCTTCTTGTTCGGCAACTACCGTATGTGTATGTCCCCCGATATAGTCGTTGGCCTCGAAGACGGTGATCTCGTGCTCCTGACCAAGGAGGTAGGCGGCGACCATACCTGAGATACCGGTCCCGATGATCGCAATTTTCATGGGGCAGGAGCGTGCCGAGAGTACGCTGGGACCACGAGATCGAGCCGCTTCGCTTCGCGCAGGTGGGGGGGAAGAGGTTTGAGGTCCCAAATGATGCCCAGCCAGGCGAGGACGACGAGGAGATAGTAGGTCAGGTCGATCTCCCACCAGTAAAACCCCTGACGAGCGGCGGCTGGATAGTGATGGTGGTTGTTATGCCACCCTTCGCCGAAGGTGATGAGCGCCAAGAACAGGTTGTTGCGGCTCTGGTCGTTGGTCGCGTAGCGTTGGCGCCCGAACTGATGGGCGAGGGAATTCACGGTGTAGGTACAGTGGTAGAGCACGACGGTGGAGAGGAAAAAGCCCCACACCAGGAGTTGCAGTCCATTGGTCTCCAGTGCCGGAGCCCAGGCTTCCAGGCCGGCGCCCAATCCGTAAAGGAACCCTGCGAGGGAGAGGGCAACGAGGATGTCGAAACGATCGAGAAAACAAAGCTCGGGAAATTTGGCCAGGTCCGGCACGGCATGCACCTTCGTGCCGAACGCGGCGGGAGTCAGGAACCAGCCGACATGGCTCCACCAGAACCCCTGGTGATGGGGGGAGTGGACATCGAGGGCTTGGTCAGAATGTGCGTGGTGGTGGCGGTGATGAGCAGCCCACCACAGAGGACCACGCTGAACCGCACTGGCCCCCAGTACGGCAAAAACGAACTGCCACCAGCGGGACGTTTTAAACGCGCGGTGGGAGAAGTAGCGGTGGTAGAACGCGGTAATGGCAAACATGCGAACCGCGTACAACAGCGCCGCCGTAACGACCGCGGTCCAACTCCACCCCACCCAAAAGACCAGACCGCACAGCAGGTGCATGGCGAGAAATGGCACGACGCGGAGCCAGTCCACCTGCTGCGCGGACGGGGGTTGCCGCTCCTCGCTCCCCGCCCAAGCGTCAAACCAACGGAGAACGGAGGGAACAAGAGAGGACAGCCTGGCTGTCAGTGAATGCCTGCGTCTCGACGGGTGGAAAGATGCCATACATCAACCTCTCTCCTGCTTAACCAAAAAAGCGTGGTTCGTCGAACCCCCCTCTGAAGACGGGTTGCTGCACTCCCTTCGTATGCCCTACGGCTGAGATGCGCCTTTAGATTTTTGTCTGCCCATCGTCTAAGAGGAACGATACCACCGACAGGGAGAACAGCGGTGAGCATGCGCGTCGCACTGGAATTGATGGAGAGAGGTCTGGTCCCCGATCCCCTGATCCGCTGGGGGATTCGCCGTTTGCTGGCGCGGCGGTTACGCCAACAGCAGGCGGCAGACGCAGGGGAAACGGCGCCTGGGGAAGGGGACGGCGATGGCCCCCGCAGCGCCTTGCAGCAGTTGCTCGTCCAGCTCCGCCAGAGTCCTATCGCGCTGTCTCCCGAGAAGGCGAACGAGCAACACTACGAGTTACCGCCGGCTTTTTTCCAATGCGTCTTGGGCAAGCGGCTCAAGTACAGCAGTTGTTACTGGCCTGCTGGCGTCACCACGCTCGACGCGGCTGAAGAGGCCATGCTGGAGCTGACCTGCCAACGGGCGCAGGTGGAGGACGGCATGGAGGTGTTGGAGTTGGGCTGTGGCTGGGGGGCGCTCGCGCTGTGGCTGGCCGAGCACTACCCCCACAGCCGCATCGTTGCGGTGTCCAATGCGCACGCGCAGGGAGAGTTTATCAGACGCGCATGCGCCCATCGGCAGCTGACCAACCTGGAAGTTGTCACGGCAGACATGAACGAGTTTCACAGCCCCCGCCAGGTCGATCGGGTTCTCTCGATCGAGATGTTCGAGCACATGCGGAACTACGAGGCATTGTTGACACGCATCGCCTCCTGGCTCAAGCCGCGGGGGAAACTCTTCGTGCATCTCTTTTGCCATCGTGCGTACGCCTATCCCTTTGAGAGCGAGGGGGAGGATAACTGGCTGGGACGCTATTTTTTCACTGGCGGCCTGATGCCGTCGGACGACTTGTTGCTCTATTTTCAGCGCGATCTGGTGGTCCAGGAGCACTGGCGCGTGAACGGCTTGCATTACGCGCGCACGGCAGAGGCGTGGCTGGCGAACCTCGACGCGAGACGTCACCGGGTCCTGCCGCTTCTGGCGGAGGTCTACGGTCCGACGCAGGCGGAACGGTGGTTGCGGCGGTGGCGCATCTTTTTCCTCGCCTGTGCCGAACTGTTCGCCTACCGTCGCGGGCAGGAGTGGTGGGTCTCTCACTACCTGTTCCAGCGTCGGGACGGAGAGCGCTGAGTTAGCTGATCGGGCTGCAGGTTACTTCCCCGTGCGGTAGAGCCTTCTCACCACTGCCAGGCGCTTCTCTCGGGACGGCCAGAAGACCAGTGCTCCCCGGGCACGCGGGGGACGAGCGGCCCCTATTTTCTGTGCAAAATATGTTCAATATATTGACAATAAATGTTCATAATGTATGCTCGAGCGAGCAACGGAGAAAGGAGCCCCCTGTGGACTCTGCCCCCCGAGAGGCGCTGGCCGCTGATGCCTTCGATGTCGCTCCGGTGGACGATACCGAGACGCCCCTCCCCCCATGGGCCGAGGAAGCGTTGACCCCGGAGCAGTTCTTCTCGCTGGCGACCGAGAGTCGACGACACTGGACGGGCGAACGGCGGTTGCTCCTCGCTGTCTTACAGAACGCCGTCGATGAATTGCTCCGCTATCGCGACGCGCGGACGACGCGGGGCAGGCGGCTCTTCCGCGAAACGCGGGACTGGTTTTGGTCGCGCGAACACACCTATCTCTGCGCCTTTGAAACTATCTGTGCCTATCTCCACCTCGATGCCGACTACGTCCGTCAGGGGCTGGAGCGGCTGCTCGACTCGCGGGCTCCGTCTGCGTTGCCCGCTGCGGCTCGACCGGAGCGTCCGCTCTCCCCTCCCCCCTCTCTCAGCCCTCAGCCTGCTCCCCAGCGAGAGCAAACGCAGGATCATAGATCGCGCCAATCAAGGAATACGTACTCACAACCTTCTGCTCCGCAGCGAGAGCAAACGCAGGATCGGCAGAAAGAACGGCGTCAGAATCTGAGTCGTACCGGGGTTGTCTGCACGCGCGCGGTGGCTCATGTAGAAAGGAAGGGGAATACTGTCGTGGGACAACGAGGGGGGCAGGTGGGGGGGAAACTGTCGATCGGCGCTTTGTCGCGGGCGACCGGTATTCCGGTCGAGACCTTGCGCACCTGGGAACGACGCTACGGGTTTCCGACGCCCGAACGCAAACCCTCTGGTCATCGCGTCTATTCCCTTTCCAGTGTGCCCCGCCTGCGGCGGATTGCCGAGGCGCTCGCCCAGGGCCATCGCGCCGGTGAGGCGGTGACCGCCTCGGAGGCGGATTTGGAAGCACTCCTGGCAATACCGCCTGCGGTTGCAACTTCTGCACCCACTGCGCTGCCCCGGAGGGATACAGAGGAGGTCGCCGACCTGTTCTCGCTCGTCGAAGCATTCGACGCGCCTCGCTTGACCCGTGTGTTGGCTGATGAGTGGCGGCGCCTCGGCCCGCTCGAGTGTCTCTGCTCTCGTATCGTTCCCCTCGTGCGTGCGGTGGGAGAGGCGTGGGAGACAGCGCGACTGGAGATTCGGCACGAGCATTTTCTCTCCGAGCGCCTGAGCGACTTCCTGCGTGCCCGCCGGCTCGCATTCGAACGGCGCGCGCATGGGCCGCTCGTCGTATGCGTGACTTTGCCAGGCGAGGCCCACAGCCTGGGGTTACAGATGGTGGCGCTCTTGCTCGCTCAGGCGGGGTGTCGGGTGCTCTATCTGGGCACCGAGGTCCCGGTGGGACAGATTGCCGGGGTCGCCAGAGATTTTCGCGCCCGTGCGGTTGCGGTCAGTATTTCCTCTGCCAACCAGGGAGGGGCGATGGTGGTGCAGGTCGAGCGGTTACGCGCACTCTTGCCGCGACGTGTCACCCTCTTGCTCGGGGGGGATGGCGCACCGGCACCACGACCAGGGATGAAAGTCATACAGGATTTGCCTACACTTGCAGCGTGGGGGCGACAGCTCGTCGCCGCAACCAGCCAGGAGGAAACATGAAACGTCAGCGCTGGTATCTGTTGTTGTGCTGTGTGTTGTTCGGTTGTGCTCCTCCTCCTCAGACGCCGCAGGAGCAACTCGCTGCGCGCCATATTCCCTTTACGCCTGCCGCGTTCCTGAGAAGCGCGGAGACCGGGGATCTCATCGCGGTGAACCTGTTTCTTGCAGCCGGCATGGATCCCAACGTGCGGGATCGCTCCGGTGGCACCCCGCTGCGCTACGCCGCCGCCAAAGGACATCTCGACGTCGTTCGCGTCTTGCTCGACAAGGGGGCCGACGTCAACGCGCAGGACATCGATGGCTTTACTCCGCTGCGGTACGCTACCTACTATGGGCACACGGAAGTCGTCCGTGTCCTGCTCGACAAAGGGGCCGATCCCAACATCACGGATAAGTGGGGGTGGACGCCGGTGATGATCGCTCCCCACGGCAACCTCGATATCGTGCAGTTATTGCAAACCGCTGGCGCGCGGCGGTGAGCAGCGACGGCGATCCCTCTCGGAGCCGTACTCGGTGGGGTGCTCTCCTGCGCGAGACAGGCCTCTCGAGGCGAGCCGCACCGCTCACTGCGCTAACCTCCTTGCTTACGGGAGCCGCTCGATGACCGCGTCGGCGAACGCCTCGGTACTCAAGTCTCCGCCGAGGTCGCGGGTTCTCTTGCCCTCTTGCAATGCGCGATTATAGGCTGCCTTGATGCGTTCGGCCGTCGCCCGACAGGCGGCGTCCTCGCGCGTATCGGCCAGATGGTTGAGCATCATGACGGCGGACATGAGCAGAGCGAGGGGGTTGGCGATGCCTTTGCCTGCCAGATCAGGTGCAGACCCGTGCACCGCCTCGAAGACCGCCTGCTGATCCCCGAAGTTCGCACCGGGGACCACGCCGAGGCCGCCGACAAGACCGGCACAGAGATCGCTCACGACATCCCCGTAGAGATTTTCCAATAACAGCACGTCGAACTGGGTTGGGTCCTGCACCAGTCTCATGCAGCCGGTGTCGATGATCATTTCCTGGTACTCGATGTTGGGATACTCGTGTTGGTGGATCTGCCTGGCGCAGCGCAGGAACAATCCGTCGGTCATCTTCATGATATTGGCCTTGTGGAAGACGGTGATCTTCCGCCTTTGCCGCCGGGTGGCGAAACGAAACGCCCAACGGGCGATGCGCAGACAGGCGCTTTTCGTCGCTACCTTCATGCTCATCACCACATCATCGGTGACTTGATTCTCGACCCCGCTATACAGCCCTTCGGTGTTCTCGCGGACGATAATCAGGTCGACGTCGCTGAAGCGGCTGGGGACCCCTTCGAGAGTGCGCACGGGCCGAACCGCGGCATACAGATTGAGCCGCTTGCGTAGCTGCACGTTGACGGAGGTAAACCCTTCGCCGACAGGGGTGGTACACGGACCTTTCAACGCTACCTGATACCGTTCGATCGCTTCCAGCGTTTGCGGCGGCAGGACCTCGTCTCCGGCTGCTAAGGCCGCCAGTCCGGCTTGCTGCTCGATCCACTCGACCGGCGCGTGCGCAGCCGCAAGGACGCGTCGGACCGCAGCGGTGACCTCGGGGCCGATCCCGTCGCCTGGAATGAGGACGATTTTATGCGTTGTCATACCCTCGACACTTTCATGCAAAGTTCCCGTTTCTTTATTGTACTACCGATCCTCGCCGCATACAGCGAAAAGGCTGCTGGGGAGAGGAGCGCTGAGCCGACGGTGGCTCGCGGGCAGTTGTGGCCACAGCAGAAGCTAGCGACCCCGACGAACGCGCGGGAACCAGGGCAAAAAGGCGTTGGTCGTGTCGATGTATTCGCGGTATTCTGGCCGGCGCTCTGTAATGGTCTGTTCCAACAGGGCCACGCCTGACACTTTCAATAACAGTGTGGTCATGAGCAGCGGACTGACAATAGTCCATGCTCCGCCGGGGATGGAGAGGGCCAAGAAGAAGTATCCCCACCAGACCATGGCGTCGCCGAAGTAGTTCGGATGGCGGGTGTACGCCCACAATCCCCTGCACATGACCCGGCCACGATTGGCTGGGTCGGCCTGAAAACGTGCGAGCTGCCAGTCACCTACGCTCTCGAAGAAAAAGCCGATCCCCCAGCAGAGGAGGCCGATCCCGTCTGTCCACGTCCAGGCGCGTGGACCGACACTCATCTGCACGACAAAGAGGGGGGTAGCGATCAGCCAGATGAGCACCCCTTGTAACAGGAAGATGGTAAAGAGGCTCATCCACCAGAAACGCTCCCCGCGGTATGCCCGCATGGCCTGGTAACGTCGGTCTTCCCCTTGTCCCCAGTTGCGCCACAGCAGGTATGCCGCCAGTCGCACGCCCCAGAGCGTGACCAGGGTCAGGGACAAGAGATGACGGGGAGTGGTCTGCGGGCCCAGTGCGCGGTACAACCAGGCCAGGCCGACGAACCCGAGGCCCCAGAAGATGTCCACGATGCTGGCATCCCGTTTCAGCACGCTGATCAGCCATAGAACGCTCATGGCTCCCAAGATGACTGCCAAACCTACCCCGAGAGCGCCGATCATGTTCATTGCCCGCACACAAGCATAGCGGTGCTGTCGTGTCAATGTGCGCGAGAACAGCAGCGACGCGACGTGAGCCACCCTAGTAGCGGAGCAAGACAGGCGTGATAAGTATGCTCTTCCTGCGCGCGGGCAGGAGCAAGAGTAGTGAGCGGCATGAAGACGGAACGGTTTGTCTATCGCACCCATATCCCTGCGCCCGCGCCCGAAGTCTTTGCATGGCATGTGCGTCCTGGTGCGTTTGAACGCTTAGCTCCCCCGTGGGCGCCGGTGGAGGTCGTCGAGCGCACCGGTGGGATCGAGCACGGCGCACGGGTCGTGTTACGGATCTCCCTCGGTCCGGTGTCGCGTCTTTGGGTTGCCGAACACCGCGATGTCGAGGCGGGACGTCAGTTCCGCGACGTACAACTCCAGGGACCGTTCGCGTATTGGGAGCACACCCACCGCGTCGAGCCCGACGGGCCGACTGCATGTTATCTGGAGGACGAGATTACCTATGCGCTCCCCTGTGGGATGGTGGGCCGTCTGATCGGCACAACCTTCGTGCACCGCCAACTCCAGCGGCTCTTTGCCTATCGACACCAGGTGATCGCACACGATATCGTACAACACCGCACGCGTAGCGCGGAGGGTGCGATGCGGATCGTCGTGACAGGAGCGAGTGGGTTGATCGGCTCGGCCCTGGTGCCTTTTCTCACCACCGGGGGACACCAGGTGACACGCCTGGTGCGCTCGCAGCCCAGACCGGGTGCGGCGGAGGTGCAGTGGGATCCCCTGGCGGGCAGGCTGGAGGCCACCGCACTCGAAGGGGTCGATGCGGTCGTACACCTGGCGGGGGAGAATGTCGCGGCAGGCCGCTGGACGGCGGCACGCAAAGCTGCCATCCGTGACAGCCGCGTGCGCGGGACACAGGTGCTCTGTGACGCGCTGGCACGACTGTCGCGGCCACCGCGGGTGGTAGTCAGTGCCAGCGCCATCGGCTACTATGGGGACCGCGGTGACGAGCTCCTGCGCGAGGACAGCGCGCCGGGCGCAGGCTTTTTGGCTGAGGTGTGCCGTGCCTGGGAGGCAGCAACCCAACCCGCGGTACAGAAGGGCATTCGTGTCGTGCTCCTCCGCTTTGGTGTGGTGTTGAGTCCGGCAGGGGGAGCGTTAGCGAAAATGCTGCTCCCGTTCAAAATCGGCCTCGGCGGAGTGGTCGGCAGCGGAAAGCAGTACATGAGTTGGATTGGGATCGATGATGCCGTCGGGGCGATTCACCATGTCTTACACACCGAAGCGCTCCAGGGTCCGGTGAATGTCGTTGCGCCACATCCGGTGACCAACGCCGAATTTACCGCTACGTTGGCACGTGTGTTGCGGCGGCCCGCGCTCGTGCCGCTGCCGGCCGTGGCTGCTCGCCTGGTTTTTGGTGAGATGGCCGATGCCCTGCTGCTGGCGAGTGCGCGCGTCGAGCCCACACGGCTCCTCGCTACTGCCTACTCCTTCCGTCACGCGACCCTCGAAGATGCCCTGCGCCATGTGTTGGGGATGCCGTCCTAGACGGCTTGGCCACAGCGTGCTTGCCGGGAGAGGGGTAAACAGGGGTGGGGAGGAACGCCGATAACCGCCAATTGGGTGCGGGGGTGACACCCTGAGGAGCAGAGGGACGAACAGAGGAACAGGTCGCGGTTGCTGTATGGGTACACGTTGGCTCAACTCTTTTTTCTTCTTTCTCGAGAATCTCAGCGTTGGGGTGTGGATCGGTGCGCTCGTCACCTTCGGCTTTGCCGTAGCGCGCCCGATCTTTCGTTCCTTGCCCAGTGTGACGACTGCAGGAGGGATCACGGCCGAGATTTTGCACCGCATCCAGATACTGGAGACCGCCGCGGCTGTGATCCTTGCGGTCTCAGCCGCGGTGTTTCTCCTGCAGTCGGCACAGCGCACCCCGGTACGCTTGGCGAAAACGGCTCTGGCCGTTCTCATGATTCTCGTCTTTTATTACTATGGGGTGGTGTTGATGGAGCGGCTCGAGCATCTCCGCCTCGTCGAAATTCGTGACTTTGACCGTTTCGATGCTGCAACCGCAGCATTCCGTGACGAGTTTGACCGCTTGCATCGGCTGTATACCCGCCTGGCGCAGGCCAACCTCTGGATGGGACTGGGCTTCCTCTTTCTCTCGGCATGGGAGCGCAAAGCCTGAGAGAGAGGGAACACGGCGATGGGCAACGCTCCTGACGTACTGATTGTCGGTGCAGGGCTGGCCGGGTTGTGCTGTGCCCGCAGGTTACAGGAGAGCGGGGTGTCTTTTCAGATCCTCGAAGCCTCTGAGACCATCGGTGGTCGCGTGCGGACAGATCATGTCGAGGGCTTCTTGCTCGATCAGGGGTTCCAGGTGTTGCTGACCGCCTACCCGGAGGCGCAGCGGGTGCTCGACTACGCCGCCCTTGCGCTGCGGCCCTTCTACCCGGGAGCGTTGGTGCGCTATGGCGGGGCTTTTCACCGCATTGCCGATCCCTGGCGTCGCCCGCGAGAGATGTTGCGGACTGCCTGCTCGCCCATCGGTACCCTGGGCGATAAGATCAAGGTTGCCCGTCTGCGACGGCGGTTGCTGGCGGGGACGCTCGCGGATCTGTTCCAGAGGCCGGAGACCTCGACTCTGGAGGCGCTCCAGGGTGCCGGGTTTTCTGCGGCCATCATCGACCGCTTCTTTCGTCCCTTCTTTGGCGGCATTTTCCTCGAACGGGACTTGCGCACCTCGAGCCGCATGTTCGACTTCGTGTTCCGCATGCTGGCGTTGGGAGATACGGCGCTGCCAGCAGCAGGGATGCAGGCGATTGCTGCCCAGTTAGCAGCCTCGCTGCCGACCACGGCGATCCGCCGGCAGGCGCGGGTGAGCGCCGTGCGCGCACAGCGCGTCACGCTGGCGTCAGGAGAGGAGCTGCACGCGCGTGCGATCGTCGTGGCGACGGAGGGACCGGAGGCCGCACGGCTGCTGCCCGGAGTACCCACCCCGGGTTCGCGCAGTGTCACGTGTTTGTACTTCGCCGCCGCACAGCCACCGATCTCCGAGCCCATCTTGGTCCTCAACGGCGAGCCTACGGGGATCATAAACAATATGTGTGTCCCGAGCCTCGTTGCCCCTTCGTATGCTCCTCCTGGGGCCGCGCTGGTGTCGGTGACCGTCCTGGGGAATCCCTATCAAGACGACAGGACCCTGGAGCAGATCGTGCGCGCCCAGTTGGCGGAATGGTTTGGGGCTGCGGTCCACCAGTGGCGCCACCTGCGTACCTACCGTATCCTGCATGCGCTGCCCGAACAGTCCCCGCCAGCGCTGACGCTGCGGGAACCCCAGCTTGACCCTGGACTCTTCCTCTGCGGTGATCACCGCGATACCGCTTCGATCAACGGCGCCATGGCCTCGGGGCGCCGTGCCGCGGAAGCAGTGCTGGCAGCACTCGGGCGGTAAGGCGCCGGACGAGCAAGGTGAAAGCTCGGTGCCAAGGGGTTGCTGTCTCCTGTCTACTGGTGAGGGATGAGATCCTCTGCAGGGGAGAGAGGCCCGCAGGATTACGATGGCTCATAGGCCGCACGGAGACGGTCGAGCGCGGTAAAGACAGCCCGGCGCAGCTCGCAGGGTCGGAACAGACTCACCCCTCGTTTGATCCCTTCGTTGAGCAATTGAGTGAGCTGGGCGACGGTGTAGAACTGTTCGTACGCCTCCCGGGTGCGGGCGAGCGGGATGATGGTGTTGTTCGTCAGAAGCGGGTCGGCGTCGGCAGGAAAGTACCCATCGGCAACGGCACGCGCGTAATCGGGAGTGCCGGGAATAGGGGAGAAGGAGGAGAGGCGGATCTGGATGCCTAAACTGTTGGCGTAGAGAATCGTTTCGATCACTTCTGTGAGCGGCTGGTGCGGGAGTCCCATGATGATGTACGTTTCTATCTCCCGCGCCTGGTAGCCGGCCTTGGTCAGGTTGTGGACCGCACGGGTCATCTCTCCGGGCGTGATCTTGTTGTGGATATCGCGCAGTCGCTCTTTGGCGACGGATTCTAAGCTCAAACGGATCGTTTTGAAGTTGCACCGGTACATCAATTCGGCCAGTTCCTCGTCGATGTAGCGCGCGTGCAAGCCGTTCGGCGTGTGAAAACGGAGGGGGCGCTTGCTGGCGAGCAGAGCTCGCAGGATGGGCTTGATCCGGAGGGTGGGTTGCATGAGCAGGGCGTCGTCGTAAAAAGCGACATCTCGGACGCGCAGCCGGCGCGTTTGCGAGAGGATTTCCGCCACCACACTCTCCGGCTGTCGCTGGGTAAAGGCGCTATCGATCGTGTAGGTGGCGCAGAAAGTACAGCGGAAGGGGCAGCCGCGTGAGGTCATGACGATCAGGTAGTCGTTCTTGCGCAGCAGATCGAAGGCTGGATAGGGAAAGTCGTCGAGGCGAGCGGGAAAATCGTCCAACAGGTCTGGCCTGTTGCAGAGTTGCGCCAGCAGTGCGGCCACTTTGTATTCCCCGGGTCCGGTGATGAGATAGTCGGGTTTGACCACCTGGCGGGCATGGTCTGGCAGGAGCGAGGCGTAAATACCGCCTAGAATGATGGGGACTCCTGGGAAGACCGCCCGGCAGATTTCTACTACCCGTTGTGGTCCCATGTACCAGTAGGTCATGAAAGAGGTGACGAGGATGGCGTCTGGGCGGGGACGACGTTGGAGTTCGGCGGAGAAGACGTCTTCCGGGAGGCCGTAGCGGGCGAAGTGGCGCGGGATGAAGTTCACACACGCGGGCGTGGGCACGATCTCCCGATAAAAAGGACCGATCCCGTAGCGGCGCAGTTTGGGGGCAGTCCGCTGTTGGCGACGCAGCACCTCTGGATGCCACTTGTCGAGACAGTCCAGGACCTCCACGGCAAAGCCGCGCGCGCGCAGAAAGGAGGCGAGGTAGAGCAGGCCGAGCGGTTTACTCCAGTGATCATAAGCTGCGAAATCGTAGATCCAGGGGTTGATACAGAGAACTGTGGGTGTGCTCATCGTTCCTCTGCTGCAGTGGGAGCTTTGGCCCACTCCACCGTGCCCTGACGAATCAGCTCCGGCCACACCGCTTCGGGAGGTGTGTCGAAGATGAGGGCGGCCGTAGCCGGAAGGATATGCCAGTCGCCGCGGGTGACTTCCTGATCGAGTTGCCCCGGTGCCCACCCGGCGTATCCGATGTAGGCACGGAATCGCTCTCCCGGGGTTGTCTCGGCGGCCAGCTGCTGCAAGAGCGCACGGCTCCCACTGGCATAGACGTCGCCAAAAATCTTGTGTGCACCCTCGTGGTGATGGGGCGATTGGACGAGGAGCAGCAGCTGGGTCCGCCCGACCGGACCACCGATGTACACCCGCTCGGAGCGCCGTTGCAGCGCTTTGCTGTCGGGGAACAGCTCGGACAGGGCAACAGTCGTCGGACGGTTGATAATCACCCCCATGGCACCGTCTGCCGTATAGTCGATCAGGAGGACGACGGTCTCGGCAAAATTGGGGTCGAGCAGATTGCGATCCGCGACCAGCAATTTCCCTTTTGCCAGCTCGCTGGTCCGCTGGGAAATGGGCTGCTGAGGAAGTTGAGGCTGAGACGGAAACCTCGGGGTCCACTCTGTGAATCCCGCCGCCTGCCCGGCAAGAAGAAGAGCGAACAGGAGATAGAGGGGGATCGTCCTCCGCTGTCGTCGTGTCTGAGGATGTGATCCACGATCGTCGGACGAGATCGCCATTGCTCCAGTGCGCCTGCTCCCGAGTGTAGGCGAATTCTATTGCTGCCGCTCGGTTTCAGCAAGCGGAGTCGCCTCTCTCCGGCAGAGCGGCGGGGCAGCGCTCGACCCGCTGCCCTGCGCTCGCTAAGATGCCGCGCGTATGCGTCACTCCTGGTTTGTTCGTGGCGATATCGACGGCTTCTTCGGCCTGTTTGTCGATAACCTGTTACAGCTCATGCTGATCGCGGTCTTGTGCCGCGTGGTGGCGGGATTGCCGGAGGAGTTTGTCACGGCGCGCATTCTTCCCGGCGCAGCCATCTCGATCCTCGTGGGGAATCTCTTTTACGCTTGGCAGGCGCGTCAACTGATGCGAAAAACTGGGCGCGACGACGTGACGGCGTTACCCTACGGGATCAATACTCCCAGCCTCTTTGCCTATGTTTTCCTCATCATGGGCCCGATCTATCAGGAGACCAAAAACCCGACGCTGGCGTGGCAGGCCGGATTGTTTGCCTGTCTGTTGAGCGGGGTGATGGAAACGGGAGGGGCATTTGTCGGAGACTGGGTGCGACAGCATACACCACGCGCTGCGTTGCTCGCGGCGCTGGCTGGAGTGGCCATCACTTTTATCTCGATGGGATTTGTCTTTCAGATTTTCGCCTCGCCGGCGATCGCCCTCGTGCCCATGATGCTGACGTTGGTGGCCTACGCCTCGCAGCACAAGTTCCCCTTCGGGCTGCCGGGTGGGCTGGTTGCTATCCTCACCGGGGTGGGACTCGCCTGGGGACTGCGGGCTTTCGGATTTCCCTTTTTCGCCCCTGCCGCAGCACCGTACACCCTGGCCCTGTATGCCCCAGTGCCAGTACCCAGAGATATCTTCGCGCTGTTTTCCAGTCGCACCGGCTGGCAGTACCTGGCAGTGATCGTGCCGATGGGGCTCTTCAATGTGGTAGGCTCGCTGCAAAACCTGGAAAGTGCAGAGGCAGCGGGAGACCGCTACGACACTCGTCCCTCTTTACTCGTGAACGGGATCGGCAGCATTGTGGCGGCCTTGTTGGGCAGTGCCTTCCCCACGACGATCTACATCGGACACCCGGCGTGGAAGGCGATGGGGGCCCGTGCGGGCTACTCGATCCTCAACGGTGTGGTCGTGACGCTCCTCTGCCTCCTCGGAGGGATCACGCTCATCCTGCAAATCGTCCCGCTAGAGGCGACGTTGGGGATTTTGCTGTGGATCGGCATCATCATTACAGCGCAGGCGTTTCAAGAGGTCCCCAAAAGCCATGCCCTCGCCGTTGCCTTTGGACTGATCCCGTCCCTGGCCGCCTGGGCGCTGCTCCTGGTCGAGACGACCGTACGGGCGGCGGGAAAAACCCTGTTCGAGGTCGCGCCGGCTTTCGGCAATGACCTCTACATTCACGGCATGATCGCCTTGAGCCAGGGGTTCCTGCTCAGCGCGATGGTGCTGGCGGCGATTCTCGTGTTCGTCATCGAGCGTGCGTTTCTGCGCGCCGCCGGTTGGACGGCGGTTGCCGCCGTGCTCTCGCTGGTCGGTCTCATCCATGCCTATGAGCTCACCCCAGCAGGGGTACAGAACAAGTTTGGCGTTGCTGCTGCGCCGGCATTTGCCGTGATGTACGGGCTCAGCGCCCTGTTCCTCGTCTGCTTGCACGTCATCGGACGGGCTGCGGAGAGGAAAGACAGAGGCTGAGTCGCTGCGGTCGAGCGATGGGTGGGTGCGGTCGCCGCTGTTGCCCGCGCTGCCGGAGTGAGCGCCGCATCTTTCTTGACCAGCTCGATATCGATCGTGATGGCGACTTCCTCACCGATAGCTACCCCTCCGGTTTCCAGAAGGGAGTTATAAGTGATGCCGAAGTCGGTGCGGTTGATCGTAGTGGTGGCCTGACCCCCGAGGCGCAGATGACCACGCGGATCTTTGATGGGCAGAGGTGAGCCGGTGACGTCGAGCACGACTTCCCGCGTGACGCCGTGGAGCGTCAGGTTGCCGATGACTTTGTAGCGGGTGTCGCTCACCTGCTCCACTCGTTTCGAGGTGAAGGTGATCGTCGGGTATTTTTCGAC
>JANWXO010000200.1 GCA_025057295.1 Candidatus Binatia bacterium
TCACTGCGACCCCGTCGGGTTCGTTGAGGACGTCGTTGAACATATCGACCCCCACAAAAACTGCATTCTCTACGCGGCGCGTCGCCGTATTGATGATCGACACGGTGTAATCCAATGAGTTGGACACGAACGCCTTGGTTCCATCAGGGGAGAAGGCGACTTTCACCGGCAAGAACCCTACGGGTATGGGGTCTCCACTGACCTGATTGGTTGCCGTGTCGATGACCGACACGGTGTCGTCTTCGTGGTTGACGACATACACGGCGCTCCCATCTGGACTGACGGCGATCCCGTTTGGTCCCTCACCGACCTTGAGGGTCGTCTCTACAGTGTTGGTGGTCAGGTCGAGTACCGTTACGGAATCATCGGCAAAGTTACTCACATAGGCGTGGGTGCCGTCGGGCGTCAGGGCGATCGCCTGCGGTTCCCGGCCTGCGGGCAGCGTGAGTTCGACTGCTCGCGTGACCGCATTGATGACCGAAACCGAGTTACCGAGCCCATTGACTACGTACACACGTGTCCCGTTGGGCGCTACGGCTACCCCCTGCGGCCCCCTGCCAACCCGGACGGTTGTAACGACCCGATTGGTCGCTGTCTCGATCACGGAGACGCTGTTGTCCTTGGCGTTGGTGACATAGGCCCAGGCAGCATCTGGGCTGAGGGCGATGCCACGTGGTTCCCTCCCGACCGGGATCGTCGCCTCCACCGTCGGTGTCGCCGTCCCGACGACCGAGACGGAGTTGCTCAGCACATTGGTGATATATGCACGCGGTCCGCCAGTGCACTGCGAGGTGTCGAACTCACACGTGGCGGAACACCTGAGCGTGCCGCCGCTGAACCCCAGCGAGGTACAAGTCTCGCCTCCCAGCGTCAGGCCGTCGCACTCCTCGTTCGCCTCGATGTTGCCGTTGCCGCAGGAGGCTTGCGCGACGAAACACTGGCAGCTCGCCTGCCAGGCGAATTGCACGTTGATTCCCTGTCTCACCTCCTGGGTGGCTTTGTCACGGACCGTGAGGTTTTCGATCTCGACGTTGGCACCGTTGATCGACACCTGGGCAGCGGAGAGGTCGAATTGGTCGATGAACTCGAAGCCGCCTATCTTGACGACCGTGATCTGGTGATCGATGGTGCGGGTGGCGCCGCCACTGTCCTGCGCTTCGACTCCGATGGTATGCGCTCCGGCAGAGAGCAGGTTGAAGTTGATCGGCGCACCGAAGCCACTGAGGCGTGCCTGGGGATAGGCGGGGAACGCCGTCGCCACATCTCCACGGTCGGAACAACAGGGAACCGAACCGACCACGGTGCCGTCGATGCGCTGCAGCAAGCTGGTGATGGTCGCTCCGGGCGTGGTCGGAAACACCCAGCCGGAGAGCACGCCGATCCCGCTCACGGCCCGGTTGGCCGGCGGGTTTTCCAGCATCATCTTGATCGCCTCTGCTTCCGCAGTGTGGGCACGCCACTGCGGTTGTCTGATCGCGACTTGTCTGGCTTGTCGTGTAGGAGTGGTGGTTTCGGTGTAAACGATGCCGAGATTTTGGACGTTCTCCTGCCAGGCCAGACGCAGCGTCACTTCCTGCGCATTGTTGGCATCTTTGCGCGCGATCGCCCCGGCGATTTCGATCTCTTTCTTGTCGTCGCGAATCGCGATGCGATCGATGAAGAACAGGTCCAACTGGGTCAGAAACTCGAACCCGCCCGGCTTGATCACCGTCACTGAGGCTTCTCTTCTCTGGGGTGCACTCCCCCGGTCGTCTCTCACTTCGACGGCGATAGTCGCCTGGTTCGGCAGGAGGTTGAAGTTGAACACCTGACCGAACCCGCTCTGCAGCGCCTGCGTGTGAGTGGGAAATACGTTTGCGACGTCTCTGCGCTCGACGCAGCAGGGGATGACGCCCATATCCGTGCCGTTGACGAACAGACGCACGGTAACCCGCGCGCCGGCCACGGACGAAAATGCCCAGCCGGAGATCACCCCGATGCCGCTCACCCGTTGATTCGGGGCAGGATTCTCCAGCGTGACGAAAATCTCCGCACTGCCTCTCTGGGCAGTGCAGAAGGTTGCAATGACGAGGATCAGGCAGATACGGCACAGCACCTTCATACGGCTCCAGTGACGAATAGTGACTCTGCGCTCGGTCGGGCGTCGCTCTCCTTACGGCTGTCCTTGCACGCACGCCAGCGCAGTCGTGGCAACGACGCTCACCTGGTACCGTTCCGCCTCGCGCAACATCTCCGGCTTGTCGATCAGCACCGTTTTCCCCGCTTCGACCGCCAGCACGGCTGCTCCGACTTCGCGCATCGCCTGAATCGTATCCGGTCCTACGGCGGGAACGTCGAAGCGGAGGTCTTGCTGCGGCTTGCTCACCTTGACCACCACAGTTCCAGGCCCGCCCAGCTGGCCGCCACGACGGATTGCCGCGTTGGTGCCCTCGACTCCCTCCACCGCCAGCACCGTGCCGCGTTTCACCACCACACTCTGACCGATGTCCCAGCGGCCAATATCCTGGGCCACGGCAAACCCGAGGCGAATATCCGCCCACTGATGGGACTCGGGGTGGCGAGAGGTCAATACCCCTTCCGGCGGCAGGAGGGAGGAGAGGAACAGGGTCGACTCGACGACGGTGATTCCTTCGCCCTCCAGTTCACGTGCGACTTCGCGCAGAATGACATCATCCTTCAGACTTGGGAGACGGCTGATCAATGCCATCCCGCGTGCATCGGGTTGCACGTGGGTGAGGGCCCCGGCTTTGTAGATCCCGCCGACCATGACCGCGTGCGTCACGCCTGCGCGCTGAAACGTGTCGATGATCTTCCCCAGTTCACCGACCCGCACCCAGGTCACGTGCGGCAGCAGGGTGGCGAGATGCGGGAGGGTTTCCCCTTCATGGGCCACAGCGACAATCTCTACCCCTTCGGCCTGAGCAGCCTGGACGAAGAGGAGAGGAAAGCGACCGTTGCCAGCGATCAGACCGAGACGCCGCATACAGACTGTCTCCCACGCGGGAGCGCTATTCCGTCTCTCCTTCCTCCACCTCTGGCAGGTCATCCCCCCGCGGGCGGCAAATACCTCGCTGCGAAGCGGCGATAAACTCGACCAAATGGGCCACCTCAGGAGACAGCGGACCATCCTGCTGCAGTTTGTCCAGTGCCTCTTTGAGGGGCAATCCCTCCTGAAACAGGATGCGGTAGGCCCTTTTGATCAGGCTCACCTGCTCGGCGGTAAATCCGCGCCGTTTCAGTCCGACGAGATTGAGACCGATGAGATGGGCACGGTTGCCGTTCACCAGACAGTAGGGAGGAACATCTTGTGAGACCATCGAGCCTCCCCCGAGATAGGCGGACTCGCCGATGCGCACGAACTGGTGGATTCCCACCAGCCCGCCGATCCCGACATAGTCCTCCACCACGACGTGGCCTCCGAGGGTCGCACAGTTCGCGAGCACGACGGAGTTGCCGATGCAACAATCATGGGCGACGTGCGAATAGGCCATGAAGAGGTTGTCATCCCCGACGCGTGTCACCGCTCCTCCCCCAGCCGTGCCCGGATGCAAGGTGGCAAATTCGCGGATCACGTTGCGATTGCCAATGATCAGAACACTCTTCTCACCGCGGTATTTTTTGTCTTGGGGGATGGCACCAACACTGGCGAATTGAAAGATGCGGTTCTCACTGCCGATGGTGGTATGGCCCTCGATGACCGCGTGGGGCCCGACCCACGTGTGCTTGCCGAGGCGCACATGCGGACCGATCACCGCGTATGGCCCCACCTCGACCCCGGTGTCGAGCTCGGCCCGCGGTGACACTACAGCCGATGGGTGAATAGAGACGGCTGCCTTCTTCACGCTCTGTCCTCACTGTGGAACTCCACTTGCAGCATAACGGTAAACTCGAGTTCCGCGACGATTTTTCCCTCCACGGCGGCCACACCTCGCATCTTCCAGAACGGGTCGCGCCGTCGGATCACCTCCACCTCCATCCGCAGTTGATCCCCGGGGAGGACCGGGTGGCGGAAGCGGACTCGGTCCAGCCCGGTCAGCATCGCCACACTCCGTTTATTCTCTTTGGGGAAGGTACTACTGGCCACTATCCCTCCCGCTTGCACGACGGCCTCACAGATGAGCACTCCAGGCATCAGCGGGCGACTGGGGAAATGGCCGCTGAAAAAGGGTTCGTTGGTCGTCACATTCTTGAGCGCAGTAATGCGCTGACCGGGCTCGAGGGAGACGACCCGATCGACAAAGAGGAACGGATATCGATGGGGTAAGAGATCGGTGATCTCGACGGTGTCCATGAGGCGGTTAGTTTTTGGCAGCCGTCTTGGGGGCGGCTCCGGTCTTGAAGGAAATCTTGGACCCTTTTTGGTTGTAAGCGTTAATGACGGTTTCCGTCAGATCGATCGCCTTGGACCCGTAGAGGACGACGGTGTTGTTCCCTTCCAAGATGAGCGTGTAGTTGCCCTGTTCGCCGATCTCCTGGAGCACCATGCGGAGTTCTTCGAGAATACGCCCCGTGAGTTCGCGATCCTTAATCTGGAGTTCCTGTTGCGAATCTTTGTACAGGCGCTCGAAATCGCGCAGTTTCTGGCGATAGTCGCGTTCTAACGTCTCCCGCTCCTCTTCACGCAACAACAAGCCCTTTTTCTCCAGCTCCTCTCTGAGCCGCTCGACTTCTTTCTTGCGGCTCTCCAGCTTCTGCTCCATCCGCTCGAGCTCAGCTTTAAAATCCTCTTTCGCCCGTTTGCCGGCCACCGATTCATTCAAGGCGCGCTGCAGATCGACGTAGCCGATCTTCAAACTATTCTGCGCTGCCGCGAGGGAAGGGATGCACAACAGGCCGGCCAACACGTAGGTACAGATGCGACGCATGGCTCTCTCCTCAAAAACAACACGTTCTCTCATTAGTCCAGATGCTGTTCCGCTCATCGGGCCTGCGGGTTAGAAGGGGACGCCGTGGAACCCGCGCCCGCCTCCAATACCACCAAAACCGCCAAACGAGAAGTGCATCGTGCTCGTCCGCTCATCCTGTTTGGCGTTCAACGCCCGTCCCATCTCCACACGGATCGGTCCAAACGGCGAGCGCCAACGGATGCCTGCTCCGACCGAATAGCGCAGATCGCTCAGGTCGATCCCCTGACGCTGGGTGAAGGCATTGCCGATATCGCTGAAGACGACGGCTTTGAGGTTCAACTGTTGCACGAGTGGAAAAGAGATTTCGTTGTTCAACACCAGTTGCTGGCTGCCGCCGATGGGGCGCAGGTAGGTTTTCACCCGTCGTCCCTCCGGGGCGTCCGGGTCGGAAACCGTTACCCGCACGGCCTGCCGTGGCCCCAGGCTGCGCTCGCCGAACCCACGGATCGAATTGATGCCCCCGGGGAAGTAGCGCTCGAAAAGGGGCAGGTCGTCTTCCAGAATCTTTTTTTCGCGCGTGCCGATGTGCCCTTTTTCAGTGAAGCTAATGTCGCCAATCCCGTAGCCGAGAAACCCGCCGGTCATCCAGGTGAATGTTCCCCACTTGGGACTGGTGTAGAGAGGGAAAAAGAAGCGCGCTTCGAGTTCCGCTTTGGTAAAGTCGGTTTCCCCTCCCCATCCAGCGTAGCCGAGCGAGATCTGTTGGAAGGAGCCCGCCGTCGGGTCGAAGGGGTGGTTGAGGGTGTTGCGGAAGAGGGTCGGTGTCAGCGTTGCCGTCGTTTGCGTGCCTTTCTCCGCCCGGATCGCGTCCGGGGTGATAGGATCGAAATTGCTGATCCGTGCCCGCTCCCATTGGTACTGCAGCCCGAAGCGGACATCTTCGAGCGGTAACCCCCACAAGGATTGGTATCCCAGCGCCGTCAGGGGGTAGAAGAAGCGGATGCCAGCGCCCAGGCCGGAGCGATCGAAGACCTCGAAGGCGAAGCGCCAGTCGAAGAGGTCCACACCGAACGTGAGGTTGGTATCGAAGAAGTAGGGATCGGTAAAACTGATCATCGAGTTGCGGTAGCGCGTGCCGATGCTCCCACCCACGATGAGCTGCTGACCACGGCCCATTAAGTTGTTTTCTTGTACTCGTGCACTGGCCACGACGCTGGTTGCCGAGTTGAACCCCGCGCCGATACTGAAGGCACCGGTCTG
>JANWXO010000201.1 GCA_025057295.1 Candidatus Binatia bacterium
AGTATGTTTCGTGTCCGCAGGATAGAGGAAAATCCCGCCTTTGAGCAGAGTGCGGTGGAAGTCGGCGACGAGCGAGCCGACGTAGCGTGCGGAATACGGTCTGCCGGAAGCTGTATCGTGCTCTTGCAGGTAGTCGATATAGCTGCGCGTGGAGGGGAGCCATTCTGCACGGCGCCCTTCATTGATGCTGTAAGTCGCACCCCGCACGGGAATGCGGATGTTTTCATGGGAGAGGAGGAATTCGCGGATTTCTGGGTCCAACGTGAAACCATGGACCCCATTGCCGGTCGTGTACACCAGCATGGTGCACGGCCCGTAGAGGGCGTACCCTGCGGCGACCTGGCGGTGACCGGGAAGATGCAGCGCCCGGATCAACTCTGCGCCACTGCCGGGAGGGCGCCGGTGGACAGAAAAGATTGAGCCAATCGTGACATCCACATCGATGTTCGAAGACCCGTCGAGCGGATCGACGAAGATAACGTACTTACCCTGTCCCGCATTCCCCACGATCCGTGCCGGCTCCTCCATTTCCTCCGACACCAGCTCTGTAACCAGCTGGCCATATTCAAACGCTTCGCGAAACGCCTCATTGGCAAACACGTCCAGCTTTTGCGTCGCTTCGCCCTGGATATTGATCTCGCCGGTTGCGCCAAGATGCTGCCCCAAGCCGGCACGACTCAGTTCGTGGGCAATCATTTTGGCCGCCAGGGCGATCTGGGACAACAACACCGAGAATTCTCCTGTCGCGCCGGGATGGGCCTGCTGCTGCATCAAGAGGTAGCGGGTGAGGGTGATGCGTGTGGCGCTCATACAGCTCTCCTTGCCTGAGCGTACTGTCGTCCATTTTCTACCATAGAGACAGTACGAGGGAAGGGGGAGGGGGGGAGGCTGGAAAAGAGGGGGCGATTGTGGGGGTGGTGTGGTAGTGGAGGCAATGTCGCCCGCTCTTTCCCATGCCCACTATAAAGAAACGGCAGAAGCGAGCAGACCTTTAACAGCCAGCTGTGCGCTCGCACAATATGACTTTTCCCCTCTCGCTTTGGGCACCGCTAGTGCTTTGAGGTGTCGAGTTGGGTCAGGAGGGTGTGGGCGCGCTGAGCGAGGAGGGGCATCCCCAGCTGGGTGCAGGTCGCGACCGCGCGCGTGAGGGACTCCCGCGCCCGTTGCCGTGCCTCCGCGCCTATCGAGTCGAGGAGCACGCTGTCGGTGGATCGACGATCTTGTGTTTTCCTCTGGTGGGACAGATCGGTATGGAACCTCTGCCAGAGCATCTCGCCCATCTCCAACAGGGTGTGAGCCTGGAGCGGAGGGCTTTGGGCCAGCCCGGCATAGTGCTGCGCTTGCAGCAGATGCGCCTGCGCATCGGCATACGCCCTCGTCTGGCTGAGAATTTTCCCCAGGGTCAGATGGGCGAGACACAGGAACCACCAGCTCTCGCTCGCTTCGGCCTGCACCAAGGCTTCCCGCGCAAGGTGCAAGGCCTCCTCCAGGCGGTTGGCCAGGAGTGCCAGGTCGGCGAGCCATATACCGGCTAACTCGAAGAAAGCGTGCCGCCCTTGCCAGGTCTGCTGGAGACACGCCGTGGACGGTGGGGAAGACGGGACGGGCAAGGATGTGTGAGCGGCCAGGTACTCTTGCGCACTACCGGTCAGGAGGACTCCGGTTGCAGAGGACACCTCACGCATCAGGGTGAGCGCCCTGTCGGCTTCCTGCCGTGCGCGGGGCACATCTCCGCGCAGGGCGTACAGGAGCGCTAGCCCCCACTGGGAGAGCGCCTGCGGGATGCGATTGCCGTGTTGGTGGGCGTAGTGCGCAGCCTCCCGCAGCAGTTGGAGCCCGCGGTCGAAGTCGCCAAGGAATCCCGCGCACGCGCCTGCGATAGCCAGACACTGCACGTAGGGGGAGGCAACAAAGTCCAGCTGCGCGTCTGCGTCGGAGAAGTGGTGCTGTTGGAGCAGGGCGAGCCCTTCCTCTGCCGTACGCAAGCCGTCGGCAAACCGCCCGGCGATCCATAACAGATGGGCGAGCGGGCCAGGGGTGATCACTTGCAAATGGGGGTCCGCCAGCACCTCGGCAAGCCGCTTGGCCGTACGCGCATGAGCCAGCCCGAGCTTGGGCCGGCCCCGCAGCACGTAGGCTACGGCAAGTGTGGCGTGCAGTTCGGCCAAGAGATGGTCGTCGCCGAGCCGCTGACACGCAGAGAGTGCTGCGTCGAACTGGCTGCGGAGCGCCTCGTCTCCGCTGTTTTGCCGCGACAGAACGTTCAGCATCCGAATACGGGCTCGCACCTCTTGGCGGTCGCGTTCAGCCTGCCCAGGGAGGGTGGCGAGGATGCGGAGGTATTCTTCCCAGCACTGGAGTGCATCGCTGTCGGCATAGAAATCGAACGCCCGCTGCGCTGCCAACTGCAGATACTGCAGCGCCTTCTCCCTCTGCGTGCTCTGGCTGTAGTGGTGAGCGAGCAGGGGGACATATTCTGCTAAGGTGTCCGCGTATAAACTTTCTACCGCGGCTCCCACCGCAGCGTGCAACTCCGCCCGGCGCTCGCGCAGCAACGAGTGATAAGCAACCTCCTGGGTCAAAGCATGTTTGAAGGTGTATGTCAGCTCTGGATACACTGCTGTTTCATAGACAAATTCGCGCGCCTGCAGATCGGCTAACGCCTGATCTAGCACCGGATCGGGCAATTGGGCAACGCGCGTCAGGAGCGGGCGTGAGAATTGCCTCCCGATCACTGCCGCGGTCTGGAGGAGAGCTTTCGTGGTGGGAGCTAAGCGGTCGAGGCGACTGGCCAGAACGCCGTGGACGGTCGCTGGCAGGGACCACTTGGTCGCGGGGCAGCCCAATGCATAAGCGCGTGGTTGTCCCACGAGGGCTCCTGTCTCAGCTAAGCTCTGGACAATTTCCTCGAGGAAGAATGGGTTCCCTCCACTCTGGGCACACACGAGCGGGGCTAGGGTCGCCACTTCCGGATCCGTGCCAACGAGAGCGGTAAAGAGAGAGACGCTCGCGTCGTGCGGCAAGGGGGCAATCTGCAAACGGTGGGCGAAGGACAGGGTTTCCCACGGGTATGTCTGTCCCGGGCGGTAGCTGAAAAGAAATACCACCGGGAGGGCAGCGATGCCCGTGATAAGAGCATGTAAAAAGGTAAGACTGTGAGGATCGAGCCAGTGGAGGTCTTCGACGATCAGCGCAACCGGCTGACGGCGACTCTGCAGCGCGATGAGCTTTTTGATGCCTTCCAGCACCTTTTGTCGCTTCGCTTCACCCCTGAGGGGAGTGGCCTGGGGATCCTCGGATGGGATACCGAAGAGCTCGAGCAAGACGGCCGTATAGGCGGCGAGTGAGGCATCGACGGCGGTGAGCCGCGTGTGTAACTTGTCCCGATAGGCTTCTGGCGGATCGTGGTCGGTGAGCTCGCAATAGCGCTTGAGCATGTCGACCAGAGGGAGATAGGCGCGGGTTTTGCCGTAGGCGAACCCTTCCCCCTCGATCACGAGAAAACCGACCTCGCGCAGAAGGGGTTTCAGTTCTTCGAGTAAGCGCGACTTCCCCACTCCTGCCTCGCCAACTAGGGCGATGACCTGTCCGCAGCCCTGACCAGCGAGACGGAGAAGCGCACGCAACTCGGAGAGTTCACGGGTGCGACCGACGAAGGGGCTAAAACCGCGCGCGGCTCGTGCAGCGAGGCGAGAACGAACAGGGCGGGAGCCGAGGAGTTCGTACACCTCGACGGGATCCTTGACGCCTTTGGCCCTGAGCTTACCACGCGCTGCAAAGTGAAACATGGTGCGAGTCAGCCGGTAGGTCTGCACGGTCACAAAGGTCGAGCCAGGCGGAGCGAGACTTTCCATGCGTGCTGCCAGACCGACGGTGTGGCCGACGGCGGAGTAATCCATGTACAGATCGTCCCTGAGCGTGCGTACCACTACCTCGCCTGTATGCACGCCGACCCGGATTTGCAGCTGTAGACCTCGGCGGTGTTGCAGGTCTTGGGCATACCGTCTGACGGCGTCGTGCATCTGCAAGGCGGCGTGGAGGGCGTGGTGGGGATGCTCTTCGAGGGCCAAGGGGGCGCCGAAGAGCGCCATCAGTCCGTCGCCGAGCAGCCGGTTGACTGTTCCCTCCGCGCGGTGGACCGCATCGATCATCACCTGCAGACAAGGATCGAGCACCGCCTTCGCCTCTTCCGGGTCCAGATCCTCCATCATGGCCATGGACCCGGTGATATCGGCAAACAGCACGGTCACAATTTTGCGTTCTCCTTCCATGGCAGCCGTGCCGGAGAGGAGACGTGCTGCCGGGGGGACCGAGCGGTGTGGCAGCGGTGCGCCACAGGTACCGCAGAACTTGCTCTGCCGAGCCGTTACCGCCCCACAGGTCGGGCAGAGCAGGACGAACGGAGCTCCGCACTCTTCGCAGAACTTCACGCCGTCACGGTTGACCGTTCCACATCTCTCGCATTGCATAGCCGTACTCGCCCGAGCCTTACCCCCTTTCGATGCGCTTTGTCAAACGGGCTTCGGGCGAGAGATCGGCTAGCGGGTGAGAAACTCCGCAACTGTCTTAGCGGTCTGCTGTGGCTGTTCCAGGACGAGTGCATGACCTGCCGCGGGAACCAAGACCACCTCGGCCTGCGGGATGCCAGCGCGAAACATCTCAGCCAGGGCCGGCGGTGCAAGGCGGTCCGCGCTGCTCCACACGATGAGGGTGGGGACGCGGATCCGGAAGAGGCGGTCTTTGAGACGCGGGTTGTACAGTGAGGGAGGCGTCCAGCCCAGGCGAGCCGCTACCACCTGTGCTTTGTAAAAGAGCGCGTAGGCGTCCGGGGACATCTGATCTGGAATGGCGCCCAAGGCAAGCTCCGACTGTGGGTCGTGGAAGAGCAAAGCGCGTACCTCGTGTTGTCCCCCTTCGGCTTTTGGCGTCACGGCGTAAAAGAAGTTGCCCATCCGTACCTGGGGTGTCGCGATGCCGAGCGGATTGATGAGGACGAGCTTGTGCAAGCGGTGGGCATAGCGAGAGGCAAATTCCGTGGCGACCCATCCCCCCAGAGAGGTACCGACCAGGCTGACGGTGTCGAGCTTGAGCGCGTCGATCACGTCGAGACAGAAGAACACCGCATCCTCTATCGTTTCCAGCTCGTCAAAGCCTTCGCTGTCGGCATAGCCAGGGAGGGCCGGTGCGTACACGGAAAAGAGGGAGGCAAGAGCTTCGTGAAAGGCTGTGAAGCCTGAGTGCAAGGGCAGACTATGGACATCGGCCACGAGCCCGTGCAGGTACAGGACAGGAGGACCGCTCCCGCCCTGGAGAAGCTGGATCCTTTTCCCGCGGAGCGTGAGGGTGTCGATCTCAAGAGCCATCGGTGTGCTTCCTGTCGGTGAAAAGAACGGGTGCTACGGGCGGAGTTCTGCTTGTGACTCGCGTGTGGGCATGGACGCGGCAAACTCGGACTCGGCGTACTTCCGTACGTACGGAAACACAGCATCAGCCAACAGCTCCATGTTTTTGCGGGTCAGGTGGTCGGGCAAACTGCCGAACTGCGGCAACGCCAGGACATGGCCGACCTTAAACTCCAGCACGTATCGCAAGAGTTGTTCGCGCACGGTCTGGGGGCTGCCGATCAAGACCGAGCCCCCGGCTTCCACGTCGTCCCAGGAGCGCGCATGGCCTAACTGCCAGTTTGCCGGTGCACTTTGTCCTCCGATAGCGTGGATCTGTTGCATCCGTTGGAGGGATTGCCACGAAGTGTACCCGGGTGGCATCCAGGTGCGGCCCTTGCCGGCGAACCCTTTAATGAGTTTGTCGATGAAGTACCAAATGTGCTCCTCCGCTTCTTCGCGCGCCTTGTGGTCTGTCTCAGCGACATAGATCGGGACCAACCAGCCGAGGAGCTCGGGATGGTAGGGCTTCCCGGCACGTGCCACTGCCTTGCGGAAGTAGGCCGCATTTTGTCGGAACGACTCCACGTGGGCGTAGGTGAGCGCCGCGTAAATAAAACCGCGCTCGGCGACGAAGTCCATGGTCTCGACGCTCCCCGCCCCTGGGATCCATACCGGCGGGTGCGGCCGTTGCACGGGGCGT
>JANWXO010000202.1 GCA_025057295.1 Candidatus Binatia bacterium
CACGGCGCGGGCTGCAGCGCTGCAGGCCCTGCTGGTGACCGGCGCCGGTGGGTTGGCCCTCCTTGCAGGACTGGTGCTGCTCGGACAGATTGGTGGGAGCTGGGAATGCTCGCTGTTGGTGAGTCAAAGCGAACGTATCCGCGCGCATCCGCTGTACGTTCCCGTTCTCCTCCTCGTTCTTGCTGGTGCATTCACCAAATCGGCCCAGGTACCGTTTCACTTCTGGCTGCCAGCGGCGATGGAGGCGCCAACTCCTGTCAGTGCCTATCTCCATTCGGCAACGATGGTCAAAGCAGGGGTGTACCTGCTGGCGCGGCTCCAGCCGGTTCTTGGCGGTACTGACGCCTGGCACTATATCGTCACTGTAGTGGGAGCGGTCACAATGTTGGCAGGGGTGCTGCTGGCTTTACCCCAGCGTGATCTGAAACGCCTGCTTGCCTACTCGACCGTGAGTGCACTCGGGACCTTGATGTTGCTGCTCGGGTTGGGCACGGTGCTGGCCGCCAAGGCAGCGGTCGTCTTCCTGCTCGTGCACTCACTCTACAAAGGGGCGCTGTTCCTGGTCGCGGGTGCGGTGGATCATGAAGCAGGCACACGTGAGATTGAGCGCCTGGGGGGCTTGTCCCGTGCGATGCCGATCACGACCGTGGCGGTCAGTTTGGCCGCGCTCTCGATGGCCGGACTGCCGCCACTGTTGGGGTTTATCAGTAAGGAGCTCCTCTACGAAGCGAAGTTGCAAGCGCCGCAGGCAGCGCCGCTGATTACGGGAGCGGGAATCCTGGCCAACATGGTACTGGTGGCGGTTGCGGGGAGCGTCTGTGTGCGGCCATTCTTTGGCCGTCCCGTCGCGACTCCTCGCGTGCCGCACGAAGCACCCTTCTCCCTTTGGTTCGGACCGCTCGTTCTGGCTGGGTTGGGCCTCCTGATCGGTCTCTTCCCAGACACTATTGCTACTCCGCTGGTCGCTCCCGCGGTCAGCGCCGTGCGCGCAGAGCCGACAGAGATCGCCTTAGGGCTTTGGCACGGAGTAAACCCCATCTTGGCGCTGAGTGCCCTGACGATCGCGTGTGGAGTCGGCATCTACATCGGGCGCGATGTGCTGTGTCGGACAGGCAGGCGCCTCCGTTTCATGACCGTATGGGGGCCTGAGCAGTGGTACCACACCGCTCTTGCGGGATTGAACCGACTCGCCCATGCGCAAACCCGCTTGTTCCAGAGCGGATATTTGCGAGTCTACGTCCTCACGAGCGCGCTCGTGGTGCTCGTCCTGACGGGGAGGATATTCGTGGGGACAGAGGTGCTGGAAGGGGGGGGCGAATGGCGGGAAACCTCCTTCTTTGCCTGGGTAGTTGCCGGACTTATTCTCTCTGCAGCCTGGGTGGCTGTACGGGCGTCCTCGCTCCTCGCTGCCGCCGTGGGCTTAGGGGGAGTCGGGTATGGGATCGCCCTCGTGTACATTCTGTTTGGCGCGCCGGATTTAGCCATAACTCAGGTGGCGATTGAGACACTGACAGTGGTGCTGTTCGTCCTCGTGCTCTATCGTCACCCTTTTGAGTTTGCCGTCCGGTCTACTCTGGCCACGCGCCTCCGTGACGCAATCGTTGCGCTAGGAGTAGGGGGAGTGATAACCGCGATCGTGCTGATCGGCACAGCTGAGCCGGTCGGTTCGCGTCTTACCCCCTATTTTGCCGAGCATAGTCTCTTGTCGGCCAAAGGGCGGAATGTGGTGAATGTCATCCTGGTGGACTTCCGCGCGCTCGATACGTTGGGCGAGATCACCGTGCTCGCAGTGGCGGCTGTCGGGGTGTATACCTTGCTGAAGTTCACTCACGCAAAGTGAAGGAAGGACAATGCTGAGAGATACGCTCCGCTTGCTACTGATCGTGCTGTGCATAGGCGGAAGCGGGATGGCAACGCTTCCGGCGTGTCGAGTGGGGGCGGCCCCGAGCGCTTATCGCCCAGATGCCCTCTACCGTCGCTATTGTGCTTCGTGCCACGGGCTCACGGGCAAAGGGGATGGCCCGGTAGCTGCCCTCTTCCGAATCCCCCCGGCGGATCTCACACGGCTGGCGGAGCGCTATCGGGAGGACGACGTGATAGATGTCGTGCGGCAAGCGATCGACGGACGCCGTCCCGTGCGCGCGCACGGGGCAGCGGACATGCCTGTGTGGGGGGAGTTTTTTGCCGATGAATTTAAACGCGATCGGATCTCGCGCCGCCCGGACTTCCCCAAAGCCTATGACATTGCCAGATACGTCGCCACCCAGCTGCAGGAGCGGAGAGCTGCCCACGCTCCGGAGGGCGTGCCATGACCTCCCTGGTCTTGTCAACCGCCACGCGGTTTTTGCTCCCGTTGATGCTCCTCTTTTCCCTGTTTCTCTTGCTCCGTGGCCATAACGATCCTGGGGGAGGGTTCGTCGGTGGTTTGGTTGCTGCCACGGGCTTTGTCTTGTACGCGCTCGCGTATGGAGTGGAAGCCGCGCAGCGCGTGCTGCGTGTACACCCTCGTGTCCTCATTGCGATCGGCCTGCTTTGTGCACTTGGGAGCGGTGCGCTGGCCTGTATGAGTGGGCAGCCGTTTCTGACCGGCCTGTGGAGCGGGTATGAAATACCAGTATTGGGCAAGGTTGGGACTCCGCTGGTCTTCGATGTCGGGGTCTACGTGATGGTCGTTGGGGTAACCCTCCTGATTATCTTCTCCCTCGCAGAGGAATAGAATGGCGACCCTTTTGGCTTTTGTCATCGGTGGGCTTTATGCTGCCGGTTTGTACCTCATGATGCGCCGCAACCTGGTCAAGTTGATTCTGGGGCTCGTGCTGCTTTCTAACGGGGCCAACCTTTTGCTGTTTACCATGGCTGGACTCACCCCTGCCCAGCCGCCGTTGATTCCACCAGGGGCGAGTCGTCTATCCACCTCGGCCGCCGATCCTCTTCCGCAGGCGCTGATTTTAACTGCGATCGTCATCGGCTTCGGTATCATCGCCTTCTTGTTGGTGCTCGTCCATCGCACCGTGCACGCAGTGGGGACCGATGATCTGGATGCGGTGCGGACGACTGACACATGACTATTCTGCCTGTCTTGCCCGTCGTCATTCCATTGACGGTGGCAGCTGTGTCGCTGCTGGCGTGGCGCTGGCGTGCGCTCCAGCGGTGGCTTGGTCTCGCCGGGACTATGGCTCTATTCGGTACAGTACTCTGGTTGTTCGCGGTGGTGTGGCGAGATGGGGTGCAAGTGACGCAGCTGGGCAACTGGCCCGCCCCGTTTGGGATCACGTTTGTAGCGGATCTTTTTAGCGCCATCATGTTGCTGCTGGCTGGACTCATGGGGGTGGTCGTGGTTCTCTATTCCTTGGCCAGCATCAGCCCTGCGCATGAGGCATTCGGCTACTATCCGTTGCTCCAGATCTTGTTAGCTGGTGTGTGTGGCGCTTTTCTGACCGGTGATATCTTCAATCTCTACGTCTGGTTCGAGGTCATGCTGATCGCTTCCTTTGTCCTGCTCGCTCTCGGGGGCGAGCGGCCACAGCTCGAAGGTGCGGTGAAGTATGTGACCCTGAATCTGATTTCGTCGACGTTCTTTCTCACCGCCGTGGGGATCCTCTACGGCATCACGGGAACCTTGAACCTGGCCGACTTGTCCCGCGTGCTCAGCTCCGAGCCCCAGCCGGATCTCACCCTGACGGTGGCCATGCTCTTTCTCGTGGCGTTCGGCATCAAGGCGGCGGTCTTCCCGCTCTTTTTCTGGCTGCCGGCTGCGTATCACACCCCGCCGGTTGCCGTGACCGCTCTCTTCTCTGGCCTGTTGACCAAGGTTGGGGTCTATGCCTCGATGCGTGTCTTCACGCTTCTGTTCATGCCGCAGGGTAACTCTATCCGTCTATTGCTGCTATTGATTGCCGGACTTACCATGGTCACCGGAGTCCTGGGGGCTGTTGCGCAGAACGAGTTCCGACGCTTGCTGTCGTTCCATATTGTCAGCCAGATCGGCTACTTGCTGATGGGGCTGGGACTGTTCACGCCCCCGGCGCTGACCGGCGCCATCTTTTTCATGGCCCACGTGATAGTGGCGAAGGCGGCGCTCTTCTTGGTGAGCGGTATCACATACCGGCTCACCGGCACCTACGAGCTGAAGAAACTGGGTGGGCTGTCTCACACATATCCTGGCCTTGCCCTCCTGTTTCTGCTCCCAGCCTTCTCGTTGGCGGGTATTCCTCCGCTCTCCGGGTTCTGGGCGAAACTGATTTTGATCCGAGCCGGCCTCGGAGCCGAGCACTATGTCATCGTTGCCACGGCTCTTGCTGTAAGTATATTAACGCTTTTTTCTATGACCAAAATCTGGACCGAAGTGTTTTGGAAGGAGTATCCGGAACAGGGGCCGAGTCCAGCCTCCAGCGTGCCGCTCTGGTCTGTCCCGGTGCGGTTGGCGCTCTTTTTCCCCACGGCTGTGTTGGCCGCCTGTTCGGTCATGATGGGGCTCGCAGTGGAGCCGTGTCTGGCTGTCGCACAGCGCGCTGCCGAGCAGTTGTTACACCCTGCTGCATACGTCCAGGCGGTGTTAGGGAGGCTACCGTAATTATGCTGTTACTCAATGTGTTGCTGGCATTGGCGTGGATCGCGCTGACCGGACAATTCACACCGGGCAATCTCGGAATCGGCTTTGTCCTCGGGTACCTGCTCATCTGGTTGGTGCAGCGTCCTACGGGATCCGCGCAATATTTTGCGAAGGTGCGTCGGGTCTTCGGCTTCGCTGTATTTTTTCTGTGGGAGTTGGTGAAGGCGAATCTGCGTGTCACCTACGCCGTGCTGACCCTGCGCCGTTATATGCGGCCCGGAGTTATTGCCGTTCCGCTCGATCTCCGTAGCGAGGTGGAGATTACCCTCTTCGCCAATTGTATTACCTTGACACCGGGCACGTTGAGTTTGGATATCTCTACCGACCGGCGCGTGCTGTACGTCCATGCCATGTATGTCGACGATGTCGAGCAGTTTCGGCGCGAACTCAAAGCGGGGCTCGAACGACGAGTACAGGAGGTCTTGCAGTGAACCTTACTGCCTTCGCCTTTCAGTGGATTTTGCCGCTGCTGAGCGTCGCCATCGTGCTGGCCTTCGTGCGCCTCTGGCGTGGGCCGAGTTTACCAGATCGGGTCGTGGCGCTCGATCTGCTCGCCACTCTAGGCATGGGAGTGATCGCAGTGTATGCAATCGCGACCGATCAACCGGTATTCTTGGATGTCGCGATCATCCTTGCATTGATTTCCTTCCTGGGGACGGTCGCTTTTGCGTATTATTTGGAGAGAAAGGCCTGAGCATGCAAACCGTTCTCAGTGCAATCCTCATTGCGGTTGGGGCATTTTTCATGTTCGTAGCGGCTCTCGGCATCGTGCGTATGCCCGACCTCTTTTTACGCATGTCCGCTACTTCCAAAGCAGCTACATTGGGAGCGGCGTCTATCCTCCTGGCCACTGCCGTGTACTTCAATGACCTCGGTATCGCCAGTCGCGCACTGGCGACGATTGTCTTTCTCTTGCTCACTACGCCGATTGCGGCGCATATCCTCGGCCGTGCCGCGTATCTGACCGGGACCCCGTTGTGGGAGGGAACGGTCTGTGACGAATTACGCGGGCGCTATGACGTGAGGACGCGCACGCTCGCCAGTTCTCCGCACCCACTGCAGCAGACCGACCACCAGGAGACGGTGCAGCACTGACAACCCTGCCTACCAGCGGGGCCGTGGAGCGATTCCCTCAAGACAGGAACCTGGACGGGAGGCCCAACGCTACCGGGGACCCAGAGCGATGGCGACGGTGGTGGTTTCTTGGGGCTTGACGGAGACCTGCTGCATCACCTCCCCCAGCGTCTCGTGCCAGAACTTCAGTTGGTAGTCGCCCGCCGGGACGTCGGTCAACTTAAACGCTCCCGTCTCGTCGGTCAGCGTGTAGTCCGGGTGTTCATGGATGACGAGCCAACCGCTCGTCCATGCACGCTTTACGGTTTTCCCACGCATTTTGTCCCGCCGTTGCTCTCGTCTTCAAAGCGGCAGGAATATGATT
>JANWXO010000203.1 GCA_025057295.1 Candidatus Binatia bacterium
GTTGGTGATGGCGTAGTTGATCGCTGCGCGTACGAGCCGTTCCGTCCCTTCCCGCGACACCGGTTTAAAACCGATACCAGAGGTGTTGGGAAAACGCACTTTCTTGTAGAGATCGGGAAAGGTTTCCTGGAGGAAATTGAGCACCTGTTTGACCTCTGGGGAGCCGGATTCGAATTCGATCCCGGCGTAGATATCCTCCGTATTCTCGCGGAAGATCACCATGTCTACCTTGTCCGGGCGCTTGACCGGGGATGGCACCCCTTTGAACCAGCGCACCGGGCGCAAGCACACATAGAGGTCCAGCAGCTGACGCAGGGCAACATTGAGCGAGCGGATGCCACCCCCGACAGGAGTCGTCAGGGGGCCTTTGATCCCGACCAGAAACTCGCGGAAGGCTTCGACGGTTTCGTCTGGGAGCCAGGTGTGAAACAGGTTGAAACTCTTCTCGCCCGCATAGACTTCCATCCAGGCAATTCGTCGTTTCCCCTTGTATGCCTTCTCTACCGCTGCATTCAGCACCCGAACGGCTGCTCGCCAGATATCGGGACCGGTGCCGTCTCCTTCGATAAACGGGATGATAGGGTGATCGGGTACTTGTAGCTTACCGTCACGAATGGAGATTTTCTCTCCTTCGGGCACACGAATGTGTTGATAGGGCATGGCGCTCTCCTTCTCGTCAAGACAAATTGCGCGGATTATACCATGTCCGAAGGCGACTCCTAGAGGAGGGGAGGCTCCTTTGCCTGAGCGACCCCAACAGGGAGCTCTCGACGCAGGTGTGGCAGGCGCATTGCAAAAGACGGGCGAAAATAGTAGACAGATGAGACTCTTAGGGGCACTGCTACCATGACGCCTGTTTCCCGCCTGTGGTGTGGTCTTCTCGCGGTTTGCTTGTTGTCTGCGTGCCAAGGGGAGGTAACCGACGTCCCCCTCAGTACGCGGCTGATTACGGTGCGAGACAAATTTTATGATGTCCAGGCTGTGTCTCCGACAAAAGCAGTGGTTGTAGGCTATGGGGGAAAGATCCTGGTGACAGACGACGGAGGAAAGACATGGCAGGCGAAGGAGAGCGGCACTGATCTTGCGCTCTACAATGTGGAGTTTGTCGATGAACACTACGGCTGGGTATGTGGCCAGGATGGCCTTATTCTCCGTACCACAGACGGTGGGGAGACCTGGGTGAGGCAGGAGAGCGGCACTAGGGGACCGATTTTTGCCCTCTCTTTTGTCGATCGCAATCATGGGTGGGGTGCGGCGGAGCGTGCCACCTACCTGCGGACCACCAACGGAGGGGAATCGTGGGAGTCTGGGTATCTCGAGCCATCGTTGGAAGGGGTCAGCGAGGAGGCCACTTTGGCGATGGTTGATCCCAACTTCTATGACGTCCACTTCCTCGATACTGCTACCGGCTGGATGGTGGGAGACTTTGGCAAGATCTACCACACGGTTGATGGGGGAGTGACCTGGCAGGAACAGCAACATTCCCTGCTCGGCCAAGCCGGGATCGACGATGCACTCAACCTGCCAACTTTCTTTGGCGTCTCTTTTGCCAACCCCCACGAGGGGCTCGCGGTTGGGTTAGAGGGCAAAATCAGCCACACGACGGATGGAGGAAAACAGTGGCGATTTATCGCAGAGGAGGTGTCCGCTTTTGCCACCGATCCTCTTTATGCCCCTTTCTTGCGGAGCGATGGCACGGGATGGATCGTTGGCGCAGCGGGTCGCGTGTTGCAGCTGCAGAATGGGCAGTGGAAAGCGGTGTCCCTCGGCATCCCGGTCGTCACGTGGTTGCGCGCCATCGATTTTTTTGATGAGACGCATGGGTGGATCGTTGGTGGGTACGGGACGATCTTGCGCACGACTGACGGCGGAAGAACCTGGTTGCCGAGTACAGGCTAGGGGGCGTCATCGTGACGGATGGCAAAGGGGAGTGTCATGACCGATCAGGCGTTCGATATCTCCGGCAAGGTGACAATCGTTACTGGTGGAGGAACGGGCATTGGGGCAGAGATCGCGCGTGAGTTTTGTCGTCGTGGTGCCAAGGTGATGATCACCAGTCGCACGATGGACCACCTCGGGCCCGTCGCCGAGGGGATCAGGAATGCGGGGGGGACAGTCGAGGCAATGGTCTGCGATGTGCGCCACAACGACCAAGTCGAGGCGGTGGTGCAGAAAACTGTAGAGACGTGGGGGCGGGTGGACATATTGATCAATAACGCTGGTGCCAGCTTTGTCGCGCACGCGCATGAGATCTCTCCCAATGGCTTCGCCACCATTGTGGCGATCAACCTGAACGGCACCTTTCTCTTTTCCCGGGCGGTCGCAAGAGTCATGATTGCCAAGCAAACCGGTGGAAATATCATCAATATTTCGTCCGACGCGGGAGTGTACGGTTCGGCGACCATGTGTCATTACGGTGCAGCCAAGGCGGGGGTGATCAATCTCACCCGTTCGCTTGCGATTGAATGGGCGCCTTACGGTATTCGCGTGAATTGTATCTCCCCCGGGCCGATCGAGACCGAGGGGGTCAAGGAAGTCTTGTGGCCCACGCCCGAGTTACAGGAGCGGGCTATCAATGCCACAGCGCTCAAACGCTTTGGTACGGGATTGGAGATCGCCTGGCCGTGCGTGTTTCTCGCCTCGAAGGCGTCAGGCTATATCACAGGTGTCAACCTCCAGGTTGACGGGTGTATGCTGCGGAGCGGCAGCCCAGAAAGCCGCTTGATCGCATAATTGGGAGTACGAACATGGCTGGGATTGTTGCGTACGGGACGTATATTCCGACTTACCGCTTGCCACGCGATCTCATGGCCAAGGAGTGGGGGTTGCCCTCGCTCGGAGGGGAACGCACGGTTGCGAGCTTTGATGAGGATAGTCTCACCATGGCCGTCAACGCCAGTATCGATGCCCTTGGCAACCGTGATCCACGCACCCTCGCCGGCGTCTTCTTCGCGTCGACGACCTCGCCGTATCGTGAAAAACAGGCAGCGGCGACTGTTGCGACCGTCCTCGATGCCAACCCTGCGGTACGCACGATGGACTTTACCGATACTCTCCGTGCGGGCACTTCTGCCCTCCTCACCGCTCTTGATCTTGTTCGGGGTGATCAGCAGATCCTTGTCTGTGCGGGGGACGCCCGTATGGGTGAGCCCGATTCCCAGCAAGAGCAGAATTACGGTGATGCCGGGGCCGCGATTGTCGTTGGCGCTGACGGTGTCATTGCCGAGGCGATGGGTACCTATACGCTGAGCCAGGAGTTCCTAGGGACGTGGCGGACCGAGGAGCAGGACTATCTGCGTTCTTTCCCTGGAGCTTTCGAGACCAAATTCGGCTACAATCGCTTCATCGCCGCGGCGGTGCAGGGGGTCTTACAGCAGTGTGGTCTGAGGCCGCCAGATATTACCCACGCAGCGATTGCGGCGCCAAGCCAGCGTGCCTTACAAGCAGCGCTACGCGGCCTCGGATTTGACCTCAAGTCCCAGGTCCAGGAGACCTTTTGGAATACCATTGGGGATGCTGGAACAGCTCAGCCTTTGCTCCTCCTTGCTGCAGTGCTGGAGCGGGCGAAACCTGGGGACCTCGTGCTGGTCGCGGGCTATGGGGACGGCGGAGATGCGGCCGTCTTCCGCGTGACGGATGCGATTGCCGGCTTTCCCATCGTCCGCAGCATATACTCGCAAATCGAGGTCAAACGAACGCTGCCCTCCTATGGGAAATATGCTCGGTTTCGCAAACTGCTCCGCAAAGAGTACACCACAACGGATACCTCCACTCCGGTCGTCCTCCTCCGCGATCAAAAAGAAATCTTGTCCCTCCACGGGGGCAAATGTCCGCAGTGTGGCACGGTGCAGTTTCCTCTTCATCGCATCTGCATCGAGTGCGGGTATCGGGGCGGGTTGGAGGAGGTGAAGTTACCGCGAACGGGAAAACTGTTTACCTTTACCCACGATTATCTTACAGAGACCCCGGATCCGCCGACGACTCATGCCGTGGTTGATCTTGACGGCGGTGGCCGTGTGTATGTGCAGTTGACCGACTGCGAACCTGAGCAGGTTGAAATCGGCATGCCGGTGGAACTGACGTTTCGCAAGTATCATGAGGGAGCTGGGATCAAAAACTATTTTTGGAAAGCGCGGCCGCTGCGTAAGTAGCGACCAAGGAGGGTATCGAGCGAATGCCGCAGGTGGGAGAATGGTCGGCGTTGTAGAGAGAAACAGACGGTCAGCAGGTGACGAAGGACTGTGAACTCTTGAAAGGAGGTCGGAGATGAATATTCGGGATAAAGTGGCAGTTATCGGCGTGGGCTGCAGCAAGTTCGGTGAGAACTATGATATGAGCGCGGAAGACATGATTGTGGCAGCAGCGTCGGAGGCGTATGCCGATGCGCGCATCGAGCCCAGCCAAATCCAGGCGGCTTGGGTTGGCACCCTCAGTTCGGCCATGGCCGGCAATGCTCTGGCGGACCCGCTGAAGTTATTCAATATCCCGATCACGCGCGTCGAGAATTACTGTGCCTCTGGCATGGATGCGTTTCGCAACGCCTGTATGGCGGTGGCGGCTGGTATGTACGACGTCGTGCTCGCCCTCGGTTTTGAGAAGCTGCGTGACTCTGGGCAGCGCGGGCTCGGTACCTTCGGCACCCATCCGGTGATCGGTTACGGCACGACTGCGCCCTCTTTATTCGCCATGGCTGCGAATCGCTACTTTGCCACCTACGGGATCGACAAACGCGCGCTGGCGAAGGTGGCGGTGAAAAACCACCACAACGGCACGATGAGTCCCAAAGCCCACTTCCAGATGGAGGTGACCGAGGAACAGGTACTGAGTGCCCCGCTGATCTGCAGCCCCTTAGGCCTGTTTGACTGCTGCCCGACGACGGACGGCGCAGCAGCAGTGATCGTCTGCCGTGCGGATATCGCCAAGTCGTTCCGTCCCGATCCGCTCCTGGTGAAAGGCATCGGTTTGGCCGTCACTTCAGGGGAACCGTATCTCAAACCTGGCTTTGCCTACACCGGCTTTCCAGCAACGGCGCAGGCGGCGCAGTCGGCGTACGAACAGGCTGGTATGACGGTCAAGGATATCGACTTGGTCGAGTGCCATGACTGTTTCACCATCACCGAAATCCTCAACTACGAGGATCTCGGCCTGTGCAAGAAAGGGGAGGGATGGCGCTACGTCGAGGAGGGACGTGCCTCCATCGGTGGAGAAATCCCGGTCAACCCCTCCGGTGGCCTCAAATCCTTCGGGCATCCGATAGGAGCAACCGGTATCCGTATGATTTACGAAGTGGCGCAACACCTATGGAATAAAGCCGGCGCACGGCAGGTCAAAAACGCTGAGGTCGGCTTGGCGCACAACCTGGGTGGACCCGGTTCGATCGGTTGCGTCACTATTCTGGCAAGTAGTTAGTGTACCATGGTCAGCCGTCGCCTCCCTCGACTGAGAGCCAGTGGCTGGGGGAGGCGACGTGATCCGCTACTGCTATCGGGGAGTCTCCATGGATTTCGGGTTTAGTGAAGAGCAAGAGCTGTTGCGCAAGTCCGCTGCAGATTTCTTGAGCAAAGAGTGTCCGATGACCTACGTCCGCCAGATGATGGAGGACGAGCGCGGTTACTCTGAGGACCTCTGGGCCAAAATGGCTGCCCTCGGCTGGATGGGGCTGATCTATCCAGAGGAATTCGGAGGCGCTGGGCTGACGATGGTCGACTTGGTTGTCGTGCTGGAGGAGATGGGGAAAGTGGTCATGCCAGGTCCCTTTTTTTCCACCGTGACCCTCGGGGGGTTGGCGATCTTGGAAGGGGGAAGTCCTGAGCAACGTCAACGCTGGCTCCCCCGTATCGTGTCTGGCCAGGCGAAAGCGACGCTTGCGTTGTTAGAGGAAGATGCACGGTGGGACGAAGCTGGTATCAACTTGGCAGCGGAGCGGAGTGGCGGTGGGTATCGCCTGAGTGGTGTCAAACTGTTTGTCCCGGATGCCCATGTTGCCGACGTGCTGGTGTGCGCG
>JANWXO010000204.1 GCA_025057295.1 Candidatus Binatia bacterium
ATCGGCGCGGCCGGGTCGAACAGCGCGCACGGTGGTCTTGGAGACTCTCGAGCGCACCAGCACTCCGATTCTGATCACTGCCCTAACCACGATCCTCGGTTTTCTCTCGCTCACCGTGAACCGGATCGTCAGTATCCGTGAAATGGGGATCTACGCGTCGCTCGGGATCGCCGTTGCCTTCGTGCTGTCGGTGACGATGGTGCCGGCACTCTTAGCGCTGCTGCGCGTGCCAGCGAGGCCGCACGATTCCTTTTCTCCCCGGTTGAGTCTGCTGCTCCAGCAGATCACGTGGAGAGACCTGCGTCATCGCAAAGCAATCCTCACGGTGAGTGTTCTCATCACTATACTGGCCGTCTGGCAAGCGTTTGCGATCCGCGTCGATTCCAACTTTCAGTCGTTCTTCCGTGCCGAAGATCCCATCACCCAGGCGACCGAGGCGATGAACCGCCACCTCGCTGGGAGCACAGCCTTTTACGTGATGATCGACGGCACCGAACCCGACCTCATCAAAAAGCCAGACGTACTCTGGCGGATCAAAAATCTGCAGCTCTATATCGATTCGCTCCCGGGTGTGGAAAAGACGATTTCTTTTGTCGATTACTGTGAGTTGTTGGACCGCGGCCTGCAAGAGCTGCTGGCTGAGGGCAAAGCGCTCCCTTCCGCTCAAGAGGAAGAACCGATCCCTACCTTCTGGGAAGACCCCTCCCGGCTGGAGAGAGTGATGCAGCTGATTTTCTTGAGCGCAGACAACCTCACAGGGGTCGTCAACCACCCGGAATACTCGCGCACCAACATCCTCGTGCGCACCACGCTCTCCCGCGCGAGCGACGTGGCCGCAACGGTCGAGAAGATCCGAGAGTTCGCGCGCAAAACCTTTCCTCCAGAACTCACCGTACGTCCGACCGGGACGTTAATTCTCCACACGCGCACAACCGACGATATCGTGACTGGGCAAATCAACAGCCTCGCCCTGACCGCCGTTGTCATCTTTCTCATCATGTCGGCCATGTTCCTCTCTACCCGCGTCGGTCTCATCGCCATGCTGCCTAACTTATTCCCCCTCGTGATCTTCTTTGGGCTCATGGGCGCAACTGGCGCCGTACTGAGTCTGAGCACGAACATTATCGCTTCGGTTGCCTTGGGTATCACCATTGATAACGAGATCCACCTGATGACACGGCTCGGGAGCGAGGTACGCGCGACAGGTAATCAGGAGCTCGCCCTGGTGCGTGCGCTCTCGACGGTCGGCAAGCCCGCCGTTTTCTCGTCCGTTTTGCTCATTCTGGGGTTCCTCGTGCTGTGTCTCTCGACCCTGGTGCCGATCCGCGAGTTCGGCTATCTCTCCGCCGCCACCATTTTCATCGCTCTCATCGCCGATGTGGTGCTCGCTCCGGCCTTGCTCGCGACCACCCCGATCATCACGCTGTGGGACCTCTTGTACGTCAAGCTCGGCAAGGACCCGCATGAAACGATCAGCATCTTTGCCAACCTGCGGCCCTACCAGGCCAAGATCGCCGCGTTGATGGGGGAATTAAAAGTCTTCCCCCGTGGTCACTTCATTATTCGCCGCGGCGAGGGAAGCAACGCCATGTTTGTGATACTGAGTGGTCGGGCAGAGGTGCGAGTCAACACCGGGGACCAACCCCAAACAGTGTGGGAGTTACGGCGCGGTGATGTCTTCGGCGTGACCAGTCTGATCCGCTCCCAGGAACGGGTGTCGGATGTCGTCGCCCTCGAAGACGTCGAGGTGCTGGCTCTGGATGAACGCTTTCGTACCCGCATCTGGCGCTATCCCCGCATCGCTGCGCGGATCTTTTTCAATATCTCCGACATGCTGCTCGACCGTTTACAGGATCGCCTGCAACAGGGGCAGGTAGGTCAATCGCAGCCCTCTGTTCCGCAGGGACAGGACACTACTTCGCCCGTCGCATCAACTCGGATTGGGTAAAAAGCTCCTCGGACAAGCCGACGTTAAAAGCGAGCTGCTGTCCTGGTTTCAGGGGTAACTCGACGGTGGCGCGGTCGCGCTGCTCGTCTACCGCCAGGGTGAGATCTGGCTGGGCTACAGAGAAGGCACCGTCTGCCGTTCGTGCGATGGATACCGAGTTGAGGAGCATCCGCCACTGCCGCCCTTCTTTGTCGTAGGTCTCTTTGTAATACCCGATATACAGCTCTCGATCGATCCACAGAAGCTGACGAGCATAGGCATACTGGGGATCTTTCGGAACCGCCTCAACGATCCAGACGGGTCGCCGGATCAGCCGGCAGGCAGTAGGCCACCACGGTCTCCCGCTCCACCCCTCTGTCTGCCACCCCATCTGTAAGAAATCCTCGGGACTCTCGAGTCGGTACCCTCGGGGTGCCGGCTGCAGCGGTTTGGGATTGGGTACAGTATAAGGCACGAGGGCATCTTGGACGTTAGCCAACTTCCACGTAAAGTAGGCAACCTTGCCGGAGAACAGATAGGGGTCGTCGTGCGTCAGATCGGAGCCGAAGAGGCGGTCGGAGCTGTTGGCCGGGTTGAGCCGCCGTACGCGGTTGAGCGCCGGGATGAATGTCCATATAGAATTCCACTGCTTGGGGTCCAAATAGACCCACTGGAGGGTCACGACGCCGACGACCTCATGCGGAGAGACCCCGGCGACGATGAGCTTCCGCAGAGTTGCATCCGGATTAGGGATCGGCCCGGAGAACCGTGAGCCGTAAAATAGGATCTGGCCCTGAAACTCGACCTGGCGTTCCAGCCTCGTGGGGTTGACCCAGTGGAGATTGCTGAAACGGTCGGCATCATCGGCCTGCATCAGGGTGTAGGAAAAGTTGTACATGACCTTTGTCGCCGCATGGGGATCTGCGGCATCGATGTGCGGAAAGGGGTAGCCGTAGAGAAACGCCGGGTAGGTCTGGGTGGCGACTTCGAGTAATCCCCCATCCGCATCGACGGTAAACTTGCCAGCGTTGGTCTCCGTGGCCGCCATAAATTTCTCGCCCCAGCGCAGTGTCTCTGCCGGCGCGAGTACACGTGCCGTGTAGCTCCCGTCCTGGAAACGACGGAGCACCAAGTCTGGCAGTAACCCTTTCGCCTCCTGCCAGTTGTTTCGATTCAAGACATCGCCCGGGCGGAGTTCCGCCCAGGTGCGAGAGCGAGGACAAACAAGGACGAAGAGAATCAAAAGGAATACTACGCCCGCGCGCAGGCGCCTTGTCGGTATCCCCGCGGCCTGCTGTCCCTCTTCTCCCGTAGCAGCTAGATTAGACCAACCCGAGCGCCGACAGCGGGCCACGATCCACCACCGGAGTCCAAGCCACACCGGCTGGTAGTGTGACCGAGCCAGGAGTGCGTTCATACGGATCAGGCAGATCGATCTCTTTGGCATACTCTCGCAGAGCCGGGACGACCTCTTCAGCCAGCAGACGCATGCTCCGCATGCGATCGTGGTTGCTCACCGGCCCCTGCACGTTGAAAAAAATGAAAATGCCGGGACGGAGCACCTGCAGGAGGATTTTGAGTTTGGGCAGCACGCTCGTGGGAGTCCCGACGATCACCTGGAGGTTCTTCTGGGCCTTCTGGTAGCTCAAGGTCAGCTTCCGGCGTACCTCGTCGTAATCTACCGGCTCGCTCCTCTCGTCCGACTGGGCCTGTCGCAACTTTTCCGGACTGACTCCCAGCCAACTGCCGCCAGGATGGCGGGCGAGCAGCATCTTGATCGCGTTCTTCGAGTTATAGCCCGGGGGGAGGGTGTGCTCAGGCCGCGAAAAGGCATTCTGACCGCCGCCGTAGACAAAGTTCCGCCCCAGTTCCTGGGCCTTTTCCTCTGTGTCGGCAACGAAGGTGGGGATGAGATAACCGAAGTTCTCCGGCCCAGCCTGATAGCCCTGCCTGGCGGCTTCTTCCGCGTAGAGATCCCACAGGTCGCATGTCGGTCCCAGTGCTGTGCCGAGGCCGATGTAGGGGTAACGACGCTCCGCACACCAGCGGACCGTCTCTGGACTCAGCACCCCAGGAATCCATATCTGGGGATGCGGCTTTTGGTACGGCAACGCCCACGGGTTCACATGACGATAGTGAAAATGTTTGCCCTCATACCGCCACGGACCCGGCCTGGTCCACGCCTGGAGAATAAAGTCGTGCGCCTCGTTGAAGTATTCGCGGTTATAGGCCGGATTGGCGTTGTTGAAAAACTGCTCGCTGCCCGCCCCCCGCACCCATCCGGTCACCAGGCGACCGCGAGAAATCAGGTCGATCTCGGCCAGTTCCTCGGCCATGCGCAGCGGATGTTTGATGACCGGGAGGGGGTTGCCGATCAGAATGATCTTCACCTTTTTGGTGATGCGGGCGAGGATTGCTGCCTCTACGTTCATCACCCCACCCATGCAGAAGGGGTTCCCGTGGTGCTCGTTCAACGCCACCCCGTCAAACCCGAGTTCTTCTGCATAGCACGCTTCGTCCAGGTAATAGTTGTAATCATCCGCCGCCTTCTCGCGGTCGAAATATGCATTCGACACGGCAAAAAAAGCGCGGTTGCGAAACACTTCGTCTTCGGGCACCCAGCGATAAGGACGCTCGGTAAAATACGCTATTTTCATGCGGGTTTTCTCCCCTGTGCAAACGATCTCAGGCCGCCAAAAACTCCCGCACGAGACGGACGAATTCTTGGGAGTTCTCGATCTCCGGACGGTGACCGACCCCCGGGATTTCCGCCACCTTGGCCCCCGTGAGTGCCTGCTGGTAGGCAGTAATGCAGCCACGCGGGACGATGGCATCTGCCGTCCCCCAAATCAGCAACGTAGGGACGTGCTTGACCCCGCGCAGGAGATAGGGGAGACTCGGGTTATGCATATAGGGCTCCCAGCCGAGCCGCGCAGTCTCTGCCCGAGCGTCCTCGAAGGCCTCGAACTGTTCCGGGGTCATCTCCCCACCATAAATTTTCCCGAACTCTGGAGTCGTCGGATCTGCAACTGTAGCGCGCAGATAGGCGCGGATGGTGAGCGGGAAGATGTCCGTGATCTCGCCTTCGGTGGGCTTGAGTCCCATCGGCGCGACGAGGATCATTTTGCTGAAGATGTCAGGATCTGCCGCCACCATCTCCGCGGCGATGAATCCGCCGGCGGAAAAGCCGATCACATCGATCGGCACCAGCCCCAGCTCGCGTAAGACCTGAGCGTAGAACCCCCCGAGATCGCGGTAGCTCCTGACCCACTCGAGCCGCGGGGTTTTGCCAAAGCCAGGTTGCAAAGGGATGAGAAACTCCCGTTCCTTTGCCAGTTCTTCGTTCCACCGCATCCATCCCGGATAGCCGAGCTCGTCATGGAACATCAGCAACGGCTTGCCCGTGCCACCACGAATAAGGACGAGCGGCGTATCCGCCACGTGCACCGTCTCTTCTCTCCACGGTTGAGCCAAGATCCTACCCTCCTCTCCAGAGAGGTCTGCCGCCGCGTTGCAGCAAGCGGCCCCTGACCACAATCACTAAAAGTGATGTCTCTGTCGCGAACCGTTTATCTGAACTAAAAAGTTATTATTCTATACTCAGTAGTCTGCTATCCTGTTCTGCCCCTTCTGTCAAGAGGAACGCGCCTGCAGGGTGGGGGGCGGCTGGGCAGGCATCCCTTGGAGGCGGCGGGTGCGGGACCGCCGCGTCGTCACACCAGCCTCCGAGCGCAGCGCTGTTTCCAGCTGCTCGATCTTCTGCTGCACGGCTCGCAGTTCCCGTAAGAGGAGGTGATTGCTCGGCTCCCCGTCCCGCTGCAGATACCCGGACTCCAGAATGCGAATGAACTCATCCGCCACCACCTCAGGAGTCCACTTTCCATCCGGCCGGTACCACCGCTGCGTCCAGTTGCACATGCCGATGATGGCGTATGTCACCCGTTTGGGATTGAGGGGAGCCAAAACCCCTGCCCGCACTCCCTCCGCTACCACTCGTTCGATCACGCGGCTATAGGCCCGGTTGGCCGCGGTGACGGAGCG
>JANWXO010000205.1 GCA_025057295.1 Candidatus Binatia bacterium
GGCGTGAAGAAGCCAACCACCGCCGCTGTCGCGCCGTGTCCTGCCATCTGACTAGCGCGTTAAACCTGCTGCTGTCCGTTCGAGTGTTCTGACCCCTGCGTTCTGAGTCTGGCCTCCCGCGCGGAGCGCACGAGTGCCGCGTAGCGGTAGAGACCGTGGACGAATTTCCCGTAAGGGAACAAAAGGAAGAGGGCGAAGACCACACCGAGGTGCAGCGCCAGGAGAATCCCCATGGCTGGGGTTGTACGCAACAGCAAGAGCAATAGCCCTGACCCACTTGTGAGGAGAAGAATGACGAGAAAGCCAACTTCCATGCCACGGGCGCGGGAGTCGCTCAAGCGGGGATCGCGTGTCTTCTTGGCGTGCAGCAGGCCGGCTGGCCCCAGTAGGAGCCCGAGGCCGCCGAGCACTCCGAGCAGCACCACGGGGTTGTACCAAGCGTAGGGTGCCTGCCATCCTAGACCATTATGCAGAATAGCCGCCAGCGAGGTCGAGGCAAAACAGAGCAGAAAACCAAAGAAGGTCGAATGGTGGTACAGACGGCGGCGATCGCTGGGACGTTCCTCTGTTCCGCACCCTCCGCCACCGCCGTCGAGGTATTTGAGTGTCACAGCAGCGGCTCCCCCTGCGAGCAGATCAGCCGCAGTCACCGCTCCACCGCCTGTGGCGTGCCAGAACGCACGCACGCTCAGCGCCATGGCCAGGGCAGCAAACGCGAAGACGCTCCCGAAGAGTGCCACCATGGCGGAGTGCGGCAGCAAGCGGTAGAACGCACCCGGCCCGGTGTGGGCGGCGAAAAGTATCGCGCGATCGTGTATCGCCACAAACCCGGCGAGAAAGCACCCGACAGCCGCGGCCACGGCCAGGGCGACGAGAAGACCGTTGCGGTGGAAGCAGGCTGCCAGGCTGCGCGGCCATGCGTAACGAGCGCACGACTCCGAGCGCAGCTCCGCGAGAACCTGTGGCACATTGACGGCGAAGGGGTGGGGCGGTGCGTACTGGCAGGCGTAGTAACAGGCACTGCAACTGTGGCAGAGGTTGGCCAGATAATCGAGACTGCCGGGGGTGAGGACGCGGTGCTGCGCTACGGCTGGGAAGACCGCACATAAGCCCTCGCAGTAGCGACAGGCGTTGCAAATGGTCAGCTGCCGGGTGGCTTCAGTGTGAGCGGGTGTGGCGCGCATGGACGGCTGCCTCTTGTCCGGCGATGCGACCAAAAACACCGCCGATGGTCATCCCGATACCGGCGAGATAGCCTTTCCCGAGCAGGTTGCCGGCCATGATCTCCCCGGCGGCGAACAGGTTCGGCGAGGGAGTGCCATCGGCCATGATGATCCGCGCGTCGGGACCGACTTTTACGCCGAGGTAGGTGAAGGTGATTCCCGGCCGCAGCGGGTATCCGTAAAACGGCGGGGTCGTGATGGGCAAGGCCCAGTGCGATTTTGGTGGTGTCAAACCCTCTGTATGGCACCGGTCGTAGGTGGTAGGGTCGAACCTTTCCGGACGACACGCGGCATTGAAAGCCGCTACCGTAGCCTGCAGCCGTGCGGGATCGAGGTCCAGTTTCCGTGCCAGCCCGGCGATTGTATCGCTCTGCTCGGGGGGGAAAACGGAAGGAATGAACAGGTCTCTAGTGGTGGAGTCGATCACAGCAAAAGCGATTTGTCCGGGCTGCAGCGCGACCAGCCGTCCCCAGATGGCGTACCGCTTGGGCCAGAAATCCTCTCCCTCGTCGGAAAAGCGCTCGGCTGCGTGGTTGACCACGATGCCGAATGGGATACAGTCGAGGCGCGTGACGATACCGCCGTCGAACTTCGGTGCACGACCGTCGATGGCAACGGCATGGCACTGTCGGGGATCACCGACGGCTCGCGCCCCTTTGTCCAACAGGCAGCGCAGCACCTCGCCGCGGTTGTAGGGGGTCCCGCGTACGAGAAAGTTGTCGGCCGCTTCGCCCCAATATTGCCGTAACCACTCGAGGTTGGCTTCGAAGCCGCCTGCCGCTGCGACGAAGCTTGTCGCTGCGACCCGGTGATACGCATCTCCACTCTGGACCAGGGCAGAACGAAAGACGCCGTTGTCGATCTCCACATCGCTCACCTTTGCGTCGTACACCACGATGACACCGAGGGCGGCGGCGGTACGGTAGAGCGCATTGAGAAGCGCTTTGCCGCCACCGAGAAAGAACGCATTCGTGCGACTGAGGTGCAGGGTGCCGCTCAGGGCGGGTTGAAAACGGACGCCCTGCTGGTGATACCAGTCCCATAGTCCCTCAGAGTGCTCGATCATCAAACGGGCGAGGTATTCATCGGTCTGTCCCTCGGTGACACGTACGATATCGTCGAGGTATTCTTCGACCGGATACGGACCGGTCAAAACGGTCGTTGCAGTGTCGTGAGCCAGCCGCATGTTGCGGGTGTGTCGGCTGTTGCCGCCACGCCACGGCTTGGGGGCCGCCTCGACGACGAGCACCGAGGCACCAGCTTTGGCCGCAGTGATGGCAGCACACAGCGCCGCGTTGCCTCCACCTGCCACGAGGACGTCGTATCGCCGCTGCCAGAGGCTGTGGTCACTGTTCATCCCTATCCCTGGAGGTCGGAGCAGGGCGGCAGGCGCGACAGGGTGTCGCGTGGTCTGCACCTGTATCAGCCACGCTGGCGCCTCTTGTCATAGCGCACCCTGGTCTTCGGAGCTTGATGATGGGCAGGGGCGGAATCGAACCGTCGACACGAGGATTTTCAGTCCTCTGCTCTACCGACTGAGCTACCTGCCCATGAGAAAACTCGTGAGAGGAAGACCGTTGGGGTATTCGGTCTCTCCTCTGCGGTCATTGTCGTCCCTCCCGGGTCAGGAATTCGAGTTCCCGTCAAGGGCCCGACATGCTTGCGAACCGATCTTGTAGCGGAAATCCCTCCCCCTTGGCAAGCCCTCTCTTGGTTGGGAGAGGCCCCTTGTTGCCTAGGACAGACGTTTACCAGTGGTGGTGAGAGTCAGGCGGCCGTGCTTGACCCCTTTCGTCGCGATCAACCGTTCGGCCAAGGCGCGGATATGCGGTTCCATACCCCGTACGACCAGCACTTCGAGACAGTTATCTTCGTCCAAATGCACGTGCAACGAAGAGAGGATCATCTGGTAGCGTGTGTGCTGGAAGCTGGTGAGGCGTTTGGTCAGGGAGCGCAAGTGGTGGTCGTACACCAGCGAAATGGTTCCGACCACCTCTCCCTCTGCCCGCTCCCACTCTTCTGCGACGAGGTCGGCGCGGATGAGATCGCGAATTGCCTCGGAGCGATTATCGTACCCTTTGCGGGCGATACGCCGGTCGAAGTGGGCGAGCAGTTCCTGGTCCATGGAGATTCCAAAACGTACCACTCGGGCCATACGATTTGCTTTCCTTGCGTGCGCCACAGGTGTGGGCTACTGTAACAGATCGTCGTGGCAGTCTCTATCGGTAGCCTGTGAGATAGTCACGGTGTATCCAAGTGTGCGAGGGAGGCTGTAGCGGGCGCATGAGCATTTCAGCAAAGGTCTCTTACGGCATGATCCATGGGCGTTTCCAGCCGTTTCATCGCGGGCATTTGCAGTATGCGCTGGCGGCTCTCGCCCGGTGTGAGCACCTGATTGTCGGCATCACCAATCCCGACCCCTTTCTCATCGTTCCAGAAGAGACAGACCAGGAGCGTCATCACCCGAGTGCGAACGTCTTTAGCTTCTTTGAGCGCCTATGCATGATTCGCGCTGCCTTGTCCGAGGCGGAGATCTCTCTGCTCCAGGTCTCGATCGTGCCCTTTCCGATCCATCATCCTGAGCGCTGGCGATTTTACTGCCCTGCCGAAACCGTTCATTTTGTGCGCCTGTTCTCGCCATGGGGGGCGGAGAAGGTGCGGCGTTTGCAGAGGTATGGATGGAGCGTGGAGATCCTCAGCGACGCGGCGGTGAAAGAGATCAGCGGCAGAGAGGTCCGTACGCGCCTGCGCCATGGAGTAGGGTGGGAGGAGTTGGTCCCGCCTGCGGTCGCAAAGGTACTGGAACAGCTCGGAGCGCCGCAGCGACTGCGTCAGATCGGAGCGGAACAGGACGCCCCGGCTCACAGCGAGGGGCGATGAGGAGGGCACAGGGTAGTGCCATGGCGAAGATCTTGTTGCTCGTTCTTGACGGGTTGGCGGATCGGCCGCAGGCCGTGCTTGGCGGCCGTACTCCCCTCGAAGCCGCACCGACGCCGCATTTGGACCGTTTGGCGGCGCTGGGCAGTACCGGGGTCCTCGTTCCACTTGCCCCTGGGATCCCCGTCGAGAGCGAGTTGGCGCACTTTCTTCTCTTCGGCTATGCGTACGAGCACTTCCCTGGGCGCAGCGCTTTTGAAGCCATCGGTCGTGGGATCGACGTCCCACCCGCGAGCGTAGTGTTCCTTGCCAGCTTTGCCACGACAATGGTTGTCGACGGCAAGCTGCGAAGAGATGCGCTGTGGTGGGAAGAGGGGGGGCAGCGCAACGAAGAGGATTGCCAGGTGCTGAGTCGGGAGGTGGCGACGTACGAAACGCACGGCATCGGTTTCTCCTTGCAGCCCTGCGGGCGGTGCGAGGGCATCTTAACCCTGTCGGGCGATGTGAGTCGCTACGTTTCCGACGTCGATCCCTTTTACAACGGTGCCTATGTAGTGCAGGCGTTGCCGCTCGAGGAGGCGCCTGATCCTGCACGAGCGCAACGCACCGCCGCTGCTCTCAATGAGTATTTGACATGGGGATTTCATCGCCTCCGACGCCACCCGCTCAACCGCGCGAGGCAGGAGGACGGTCTGCCGCCGATTAACTTCGTGGTGACGAAGTGGGCGGCAGTGCGCCCCCAAGTGCCACCGTTCGAGGAACAGAACGGGATGCGCGCCGCCAGCGTGGAATCTGGCCCCTTGTATGTGGGGATCGCGCGGGTGTGCGGCATGACCTCGGTTGCGGTCCCCTCGCAACCGGACAATGTTGCAGAGGAGTTGCGGATCAAACTGGACGTTGCAGAAGAGCTCTTCCGGCAGGGGTACGAGTTTGTACACGTGCACTGCAAGGCACCCGACGTGATGGCGCACCGCAAGGACCCGCGAGGGAAAAGAGACGCGATTGCGGCACTCGACCGCGCCTTGGGTCCACTGGTGCGGCAAGTGGAGGCGGGCACCGAGCTCCTTGTCGTCATCACGGGCGATCACGCGACGCCGAGTAGCGGACCGCTGATCCATTCCGGCGAAGCTGTCCCCCTCCTCATAGTGGGCGGACCGAACGTGCTCGCCGACGAAGTACAGGCATTTCACGAGCGGGCAGTGGTCCGCGGGGGACTGGGACGGGTGATGGGAGCGGAGCTCATGCCGATCTTGCTCAATCTCACTGACCGTGTCCGGTTGCACGGCGTGCGGCATCAGCGCCAGGCTAGACCCTATTGGCAACTGCGTCCTGAACCGTTTATGGTGTCCTCCACACGCCTGCGGCCAGAATAGGGGAGAACGGTGAGAGCAGCTGGCTTTCCTGTCGGGGTGAAGAGGGTGTTTCCCGACAGCCTGCGGGTGCAGGAGAAGCATGGGGGTGAACAACCGCTGACACGATGGGATGCAGAACGGGGCCACCTCGCAAGACGTACGGCCGGAAGTATCGCACACGTGCCCTGAGGAGAGACGTGTATGGGATCGGAGGCGCAAGGATCTTTGCAGGCCCACGCACCCTTCGCTGGGGTGTCTGTGGTCGTGCCGGTTTTTAACGAAGAGGAAAACATACTCCCGCTGTACCGGGCGCTCACACGCGTCATGGAACGGTTGGGGAGACGATGGGAGCTCCTCTTCGTGGATGACGGCAGTACCGATGCCACGTATCAAGTGTTGCAGCAGGTCCAGCGGCAGGATGCGCGCGTGCGGGTCCTATGTTTGCGGCGCAATTTTGGCCAGACCGCAGCCCTGGCAGCCGGGTTCGATTACGCGCGCG
>JANWXO010000206.1 GCA_025057295.1 Candidatus Binatia bacterium
CCCCTCCCGCCGCGCCCCCGGGCGTGCCGCGCGTGTCCCCCGGTGCGCTCTGGGGGGCGGGGGCCGCCCAATTCAGTGTCACCATTGACAAGGGGGTCTGCACGGTCGAGGAAGGGATAGCTGCCGCGCCGGATGTCACCATAACGGCAACGGCAGCGGATTATTTGAGCGTTGTGACTGGCGCTGTCCCCTTCGGGTGGGCGTATATCAACGGCCGGCTCAAGGTGACGGGAGATCTGCGGCTGGTATTACGCCTGGCGACCTATTTCGCGCCGCAATCTCCATCTGCTGCGCAATCTCCATCTGCTGAGTGATTCGGTGCTGCGGGCGAGGTGGTGCGGTGAGGTGGCTCCAGCGTATCCCGTGGGAATGCGTGATCGCGGCTGCTCTGGCCGCCGGGGTCCTGTTTTGGCGGCTCGGGGAGAGACCGCTGTTGGATTGGGACGAGGCGTTGTATGCGCAGATTGCGCGCGAATTGGTCGAGCGGGGGAGCTGGTTCGAGCTCACCTGGGGGCAGGAGCCCTACTTCAAGAAGCCACCCCTGCTCTTCTGGGCGATCGCATGGTCATACTCGGTTTTCGGGGTCAGTGAATGGGCGACACGGCTGCCCTCGGTGCTCTGTGGCATCGGCAGTGTCGTGCTGGTGACTGCTCTCGGGTCTCGGCTGTTCGGCCGCTGCGCGGGTCTGTGGAGCGGTATGTTGTTGTTAACTTTCTATCCTTTCCTGATGCACGGAAGCCGGCAAAGTGCGACTGACTCGCCGGTACTCTTTTTCTCGCTGCTGTCGCTGTGGTGTTTTTGGTGTGGTCGGTCTGCGCCGCCGTTTTTGCTCGGAGTAGGAGGGGCGTTTGGCGCGGCCCTGCTCGCCAAGGGGATCGTTGCGCTCCTGCCCCTTCTGGTGGTGTGCTGCTTCTGCGCATGGGCGGGAGAAAGGCAGCACCTCCGCTCTCGTTTTTTCCTCAGCGGACTGGTCGGTGGAATCCTCCTGGCGCTTCCCTGGTACAGCTATCAAGTGGTCACGTATGGGACCTCCTTTCTCCGTACCTTCTTGTGGGAGGAGACTCTCACGCGCTTGGTGACGACGTACGACGCCGCGTTTCGTCCCTGGTCCTTCTATCTGGCGACCTTTTGGGCCGATGTGTCTCATTGTCTGCCGCTTGTGGTCGGCTTTACCGCCCTGTTTCTGTCGTGTCGCAGCGGTGACTGGTTAGCTCTGCCGTTGGCCTTTCGTTTTGTTCTGTGCTGGCTGACCTTGGCTCTCTGCGTAACGCTCAGCCCCCAGACGCGGCACAGCTGGTATCTCTTACCCGTATACCCGCCGCTCTGCCTGTTCCTCGTAGGGGTGGGGATGAACGTGTGGCGATCCTCCGTCCCGGTGGCAGGACTGTCCTGGCGTTGTCCCCGCCTGTTCCGCCGCGCGGCGGTGGGAGTCATGCTGCTGTGGTGTCTCTTGCTCCTCCCAGGACACGTCCGCTGGATCGCCGACTCGCTCAATTGGATCGAAGACATATACGTGGATCGCAATGCCCTGTTGCAGGAAGTTAGGTCTTCCCTCGACCCCAATGTGCCGCTGTATGCAGTGGGCTCTCCCATGCCGGGGGTTGTGTTTTACGGCCACCATCCTGCCGTGTTTCTTGCCGAAGAAGAGCTGGAAACAATAGAGGCGTCCGTAACCCCGCTGTACACCCTAGTGCCGGTTGGGCCGCTGGTCGAGCGTATGAGTGCGCGAGGGTTCACCCTGGTCGGACAGCGAGGGACTTGGTGTCTGTTGTCCTATGTCCCGGTGATCGAAGCCGAGGCCGAAGCACAGAAAGCAGTCGCGGGTGAGGAGCTGACGGATGCGCTCTGATGGCGACGCACCAGGGGGCGTCGCCTTCTCCCCGCTCGGCTGCTTCGGCTGTTCTCCGGGGGCCGGGATCGCGGTTACCTCAGCCGGTCACGAGGCCTCAGGGTAGGCGGTGTACGGAGCTCGGACAGGGGAAGAAACTAACTCCGCCACGGTTCGACCAAAATCTTGGCGTGGTGCTCGGGCGACGCCAGGTCGGCAAATGCCTGGGCCACGCCCTCGACGCCGACTTTGCCGGTGATCAGCGGGGCGGTCGGGATTTTGCCCTCGGCGATGTAGCGCAGCGTTGCGGCAAACTCTTCCCGGGTGTAGCCAAGGACGAACTGCAGGGAGAGCTCTTTGTTGATACCGAACATCGGCTCGATGGAATCTCTCTCCATGCACACTCCGACCACCACGATGCGGGCGCCCTGGGGTGCGGCTGCCATGATCTGATCGAGGATGCCGGGGACACCGACGCACTCGAAGATCACTGCTGGACGCAGCGGCGGGCCGGAAACCCACGGCGGCAACTGAGGGGCAGAGGCAGGGTCGTTCCATACAGCGACCTCGCGCCAGCTCTGATAGGGAGACTGCTCGGCAGGGTTGACCACGAGGTCCGCCCCCAGTGTTTCGGCCAGCTGACGGCGTCGTGGGGAGAAGTCGGCAGCGACAATCGGTCGGACTCCCTTGAGCCGCAGAGCGGCGATCACGGCGAGGCCAACCGGTCCGCAGCCGATCACGAGCGGGACATCGTCTTTGTCGAGTCGTGCCTTCTCGACGGCGTGGAGTCCCACCGCCATCGGCTCGGTCAAGGCGGCGTGCTCGGTCGGGAGGTCTCGGGGGACTTCCAGCAGCAACCCTTCGGTCAGCCGCATGTACTCGCCGTATCCGCCGGGGTTCTCGTTCGAATAACCGACCGTCTGTACACCGTTCGGACGGATGAGCACGGGCATGGAGCACACCCGTGTTCCGACCGGCAGGTGTCTCTTGGTCTCGGGTCCGTAATCGACGATTTCTGCACAGAACTCGTGACCCATGACGATATCGCGGCTGAGATCCATGGTGAAAGCTCCGCCCGAGCGGCGGGAGATTTCCACCAGCTTCTCTGCATGCTTGAGAGCGTGGAGGTCCGAGCCGCAGATCCCACAGGCGAGGGTTTTCACCAGCACCTCTCCAGGTCCGGGTTCTGGGATCGGGAGGGTGTCCACAACCAACTGCTTGTTGCGCATGACTGCCGCTCGCATATGAGTTGCTCCTGTGGCTCTCGTTCGTTGCTCCACCCTATACCGGTTTGCCGTGCCTGTGTCCAGGTGAACAAGGGAGGCCCGGGTGAGCAGGGTTGAGAGCCTGACGGTTACAGAGTCGTGCTGGTCTCGTAACTGAGCGCTGCAAAGCGCAGTCCGAGTTCGTGCGCGTACCGAAACGCCTGGTCGATTTCCCGCGCCGTCGGTCGGCGAGCGATCGCTGCGTATTGGGGCCGGTATTTGCTGCTCGCGGGATCGCAAAAATTATCCGGGTGGTACTGATCCATGATATTGACGGGAACATCGGGCATAGTGTGCGCAATCCAGCGCAAGATCGGACGGGTACAGCACTCGACGTGGTTGGGCATAATGAGGTGGCGGATGGTGAAATCCTCCCCCCAGTCGTGGATCAGCTTGAGGTTATCGGTGACCGTTTGCCAGTACCACGGAGTTCTGGACAGGGCGACCGCGCACTCCCCTGGGCCGAACTTGAAGTCCGGCAGCCAGACATCCATGAGGAGCCGTAGGATCTTCATCGCCGGGACCGACATGAAAAAGTTGCTGTTCCACAGCATCGGCGCATTAAAACCTCCGTGGTACAGGCCATGGTCACGGCGCAGGGAGAAGCGCAAGCCGTAGTCGCTCTTCACCTGGAGGGCCGCGCGGATGTCCTCGTCGGTGGGTTGCAGCTCGCTGAGCAGGGCGATCGCTTCCACGATCGTGTGTAAATGGATAGTGGGTTCTCCGCCGACCCAGTTGATGTTGTGACACCCCTCCATGCGCAGCAGCCAGGCCATAGTCGCTAGGGTGCGAGGAGACACCGGTTGTCCGTTCTCCTTGTCGGTGCTGATATCGCCGTTCTGACAGAAGGCGCAGCGCATGTTGCAGGAAGTAAAGAAAATCGTTCCCGAACCGTAGCGTCCGCGGTAAATCAGCTCTTCTCCGGGGTGATGAAAATAACTGGAGACGCGCGATTCGTCGGCGAGTTTACACGTACCCAGTTTGGTTCCCCGGCTCCGATCCACCCGACAGTGCCAGCGGCAAAAGTTGCAGTGCTGCAGCATCCGCAGGCTCAGTTCGCGACAGAGATCGAGCAGGTTCGGGCGAGGGGGAGACACAGGAAAGCGGTTGCTGACACCGCGTCGGCATCGATCCCACAGGGCCAAAAAGTGAGCGGTCTTCTCTTCCAGGGCCTTCCATAGGGTCTCTTCTGGCTCTTCTTGCAGAGCAAGGGGTATGGGAATGCTCTGGGCAATGCGAAATTTGGCGGGCATGCGGTTGGTGGCGACCTGGCGGTACCAGGAGAGTCGCCCGCGCAGGTCGGTTTCCTGCCAGATCCACAGCGTGTCGAACTCGTTCATACCTGTTCCATAGGCCGTCTTCAAAAAGACTGCAAGTCATGTCCGAATACGCGCCGGGGAATCTGCTCTGGTCGTTGCCCAGCAATATGGTCGGGAAACTTCCTGGGAACATCCGGCGGGCCACTCCGCCAGACTCATCGGGAGGGCATCATCCCGGTAGGCACGCCTGTCCTGTCAGGTAGCTTTACTCCGAACCTGGCAGCGCTTGGTAAAAACCGTTCAGCTGTACGAGCGCGATGGGGGTATCGAACAGGGTGCTCAAATTGCTGCTCGTGAGGATGCGGTTCTTCTCGCCGTCCGCCACCACCTCGCCGGCTTTTAACAACACGACGCGCGTGACTTCGGGAGGAATCTCGTGGATGTGGTGGGTGACGAGAATGATCGTTTTCCCGCTTTGCATCAAGCGACGGACGAGTTCGAGATATTGGAAGCACGCTTTGAGGTCCAGGCCAGCAGTCGGTTCATCGAGGACCAGCGTGTCTGGATCGTGGACCAGGGCACGACCCAGGAGGAAACGGCGTTGCTCGCCCGTGGACATCGACGCGAATGGCCGATCGAGCAGATCGGCGATCCCGAGCATCTGTGCCAGCTGCAGGGCGCGTTCCTGTTCCGCCGGGCTGAATTGCTGGTGGGTGGCGGTGGTGAGGCTGGCGTAGTATCCCGACAGGATCACCTCCAGCCCGCGGGTGTTGCCGAGGTACTGCTGCTGCAGATCGTGGGAGACAATCCCCAGGCGAGTGCGCAGATCCCAGACATTCCACTGCTCTTGCCCGAAGAGCCGGAGAAAACTCCCGGCCTGCTGGACAGGGTAGAGCTCGCGCGAGAGGAGTTTGAGCAGCGTCGATTTGCCGGCACCGTTCGGGCCCAGGATAGCGGTGTGACACCCGCGAGGAATGGAGAGAGAGAAGTTGTGAAAGACACGGGTGTCGCCCCGATAGACGGTCACGTTTTGCATGGAGAGGATGGGTTCCATAGGGTTTTTCCGTCGACGAATCGGAAGCCGTCTCTTCCCAAAGAGGTGGGGAATCAGGGGTCAGACGGGTAGATCCAGGTAAACTCGGGCGTGTACTGAACGTGCGCCGAGGGATAGGCGTCTCGCACGCGGCGGAGAGCCTGGGTCAGGTACAGCGGGAGGCGAAAGGCCGAGGGGTAGCCTGCTGGAATGAGCGCGCGCAGGTCACCCGCGAGGTGCTGCACGCGGTCTTGCAAAACGTCTGGCGTGCTCTGCAAGAAAGAGATGTGATCGGCGGCGAGCAAAAAGCCCCATTCCTTGACGAACGAAGGGATATGGGCGCGGTGCAACGCGACGTGGTGGAAATGTTGCTCGAGCAACACCTGGACGACAAGCGCAGGGTACCCCGGTGGGTCCACCGCTCCGCCGTTCACCGCGACGACGGCCTGCGGCGTGAGAACCGGCTTGAGGAGCGTCAAGACCTCGCTATACAACGCCAGACCGCTGGTGCCCTCAGGATCGGTGAGAT
>JANWXO010000207.1 GCA_025057295.1 Candidatus Binatia bacterium
CTGCCGATAACCAAGACCGCGCTGATCAGCCCGGCGACGAGGAAGGCGCTGTAGCTCCACATCCTCCCCTGGACGGGGTAAGCGTCCGGTTGGCGCGGACTCGTAATGCCCGGAATACTGGGTAGGTCTCCATCTCCTCCGCCGACCTTCAACTGCGCTTTCATCCCCTTTTCCATGTGTTGCGCCACATCGCAATGCACCAGGTAGGTCTTGGGTGCGCTGGGGACAATGAAAGTACCGGTTTGACTGCCAGGGCCGCTGACTTCGATATGAAACATCCCTTCGGGGTGCAGGTACCTGGGGAGCCCATGCACCATCCACTGGTGGCGAATGTGGTCCTCGTTGATGAACGTGACCGTGACCCTCGTGCAAGGGGCAACGTGCCATTCCTGTTGGTCGTAGGCGAACATGGTGCCGTGGAAGGCCCGGGCGTATGTCTTCCCCGCCCGCACGGTGAGTGTCTGCTCCCCAGCCCTTGCTGGACAGTCGTGGGGGAGTTGCTCGCGGTTCTCGTACATCACCATGCCGGTTGTATCCATCCGCATTCCTTCGTGCCCATGGTGCAGGTGATGCTGGTGCGCCGCCTCATGATCTGTCGCTCGCGCCGGTGGGAGCTGCACGAGAAGAGAGAGCACGGTGCACAGGACAGGCAAAATCCGCATTGTCTACCTGCTCTCACGACGTTGCCGGTGGGTGCGGAGGAGAAGGAAGAGCCCCCCAAGTCCTATCCCGAGGAGGAACCCCAGCAGCACTGCGCGACTGAGGTGTGGTGTATGACTTCCGACCTCCCCCAACATGCCCGTCTGATCGTAGGTGGACCAAACTGGTACCTGCCTGCGGTAGTATGCCGGGGTGAAAAACGGTGCCCAGTCGATCCCTTGCATCTTCGGCCAGCCGTTCTCGGCCAGATACGAGCGGTAGACAACGGCCGTCGCCGCACCGCCGGGATGCACGCCGTCGGTGGTGAAGGCTGGCTCTTTGTGATCGTGGAGCAGCCAGACGCCTTCCCCATAGCTGTGCAGACCGTCGTTGACGGTGATGAGGTCGAGATCGACGCGCTGGGCCATACTGAGCCAGACCACGTCGCGCGTGATACGTGCTATCGGGTTGTGTTCCACGCCGTCGTAGTGCGTGATCGTGACCTTGTTTCCGTGGGGGTGCAAAGCCAGGCCTCCTTCGGCGCCGCACAGGACGCGCAACTTCACTTTCTCATTCGGTTGCACGACAATCAGCGATTCACGAAAAGTGTAGGGGAAGGTGCGTCCGTTGAGGAGAAAATAGTTCGCCCGCCGCCCGACACTGTTGTACTGCCGCATCGCCCGTTCGATGAGGCGCGGATCGTTGCTTGTTTTGATGAGATCGTTCTGGCTACTATCGACATCCTGGAAGTGCAGGTCGTACTCCTGCGTGTAGCTCTCTCGCACGGCGACAGAGGGATGGCGAACCTGTCCCGCGCCTACGTTGAGTGTCTGGAGCCAGTTGTTCGGCCGGTTCTCCTCGACGACGAAGATCCCCTGGAGACCCATATGGATGTGGTGCTGAGGCTGGACATGGCAGTGGTAAAACATGGTGCCGGGGTGCCGCGGGGCCATCTCGAACACCCGCTGCGTGCCCGGCATCACTTCCCCGTGGCCGGTGTGGAAAGCGGGGTCATTGGGCTGTGAGAGTGTATACGTCCGGCTATCACCTGGCATGACCGGCACTTCGCTCGTTTCAGGGACGCCGTCATTGCCGCTTTCGTGATGGGCATACGGATGATCGACGCCGTGAAAGTGAATGGTGTGAGGAAAGTAGTGGGTGTTTTCCAGCACCACCTGGACGGTATCCCCCTGTTCGACCCGAATGACGGGCGAGGGCACTCGGAGCAGGGGATGTGCGGTTATGTCTTCGAGGCTTTGGGTCGCCATGCCGTGCGTCTTGGGTGCGAAGACCCAAAACCCCGGCTGGATGCCGGGGCCGATGAAGTAGGCCGGAATCGGCTCGCTCAGGTCCGGCGAGCGGCCGTTGAGCTCGACCACTTCCAAACGGATGCGGACCACATCTGGGTCACCGTCACCGTCGCGGTCGTTCTCTTTGACGACGGCGTCAGGAGCCAACCCCGCGCGCATGAGCGTCTCCACAGAGACATTATTGGTGCCCTTTACAAAGGCGGCCACCGCCCACGGATTGTCGGGGCTGCAGGCCAGGGATTCCGCGATCTCCACCCCCTCGATGACGTGGGATGCGCGCCACTCCGGGTGTTCGTCGGGACAAAAGGGTTCTGTCTCGCCCAGCACGGGGGCTTGGCTGGCCGGTGGCTCCCGGTAAGCAGGCTCGCCGAACCAGGTATAGTACGACTCCCGTAATGGTGTGGGGAGCCACGATGGAGGCAGCGAGAGGACAGCGGCCCCCAGGAGGACGACGAGCAAGAGGACTGCAAGAGCGCGATACAGAAAGATCATCTCCGCTTTCTCCCCACTGTAGCGGCAGGACACGGTACCGGAGACACTTCTGCCATCGGGACGTCGAGCCTTATGATCTCACCACTGCGGCGCCAGCACTAGCGAAACGTGCGGATCAACTGCGCAAGTTGTTCGAGCACGGGCCACTGCACATCCGGGAGCTGTGGTTCGACGAGGAAGAGGATCCGCGTAAAACCGTCCTGCACCAGTTTGCGCACGCGATTCTCGTCGCTCCTGACGCCAGCGAGGGCGTAGCCGGTGATGACGCTCAGATCGAACTCACTGAGCGAGCGGCCGACCCGCTCGGCTTCCATGCGCAGCGCTTCAATTCCTTGCGCGAGGTCGTACGGTCCATCCACGGGAATCCACCCGTCGCAGTACTCGACGATGCGCTTGGCAGCCCGCTTGGACATCGATCCCATGAGAACGGGTGGGCCGCCAGCCTGGACCGGTTTTGGCCAGCACCACATGGGGTCGAAGTTGACGAACCGGCCGTGGAACTCGGCGACCTCTTTCGTCCAGATCTCCTTCATCGCCAACACACGTTCGCGAGTCACCGCCCACCGGTCTTTGAAGGCGACCCCGTGATCAGCCATCTCTTCCGCATTCCACCCGGCGCCGATACCGAAGAGAAACCGTCCGTTGGAGACCCGATCGAGACAGGCCACCGTCTTCGCCAGGGTGATGGGGTGGTGTTCGGGAATGAGACAGACCGAGGTGCCGATTTTGAGGGTGCGGGTGACGGCGGCAGCAGCAGCCAAGCCGATAAAGGGATCGAAGAACTGTTTGTAGTACTCTGGCAGTTCGCCGCCGAGAGGAAAGGGAGTCTTTCGGCTCGTAGGGATATGGGTATGTTCCCCGAACCAGAGAGAGTCGAACCCCTGTTCTTCAGCCCACCGTGCTAGTTCTGTGGGCTGGATCGTGTAGTGGGTAGGAATGGTCACGATGCCGAAGCGCGTCATAGCGGTTGCCCTCCTTTGCGCGGGTGAAAGTCGCTGGTTCCTTGCAGGAGTGAAGGACCTGCGTGGTGTGGAAGGAGAATGGCTCTGAGGGGTGGGGAGCGAGATCCTCGTGCTGCCGCATATAGGTGATGCATTATCATGCTCGTACCAGGCGTCAATCTCGCACGCGAACTTGACAATCCCAGTGGGGGACCGTAGCCTGCCCTCGAGTTGCACCATCCATCTCAGGCACGGGAGGCGAAAACTATGGGAGTGTTGTCCGGCTACAAGATCATCGAATTCGCTGGGATCGGTCCGGCTCCGATGTGTGCCATGCTGCTCTCGGATATGGGAGCGGAGGTGCTGCGCATCGATCGGGTCGAGGATGCCAACCTCGGGATTCCCACTGACGCGAAGTACAGCGTGCTGCACCGCGGACGTCGTTCGGTTGCCATCGATCTCAAGCGCAAGGAGGGGACCGAGGTCGCGCTGGCGCTCATCGAGCGTGCCGATGCGCTGATCGAGGGGTTCCGTCCCGGTGTCATGGAACGCCTGGGGCTGGGGCCAGAGCCGTGTTTGGCGCGCAATCCGCGGCTGGTCTATGGTCGGATGACCGGGTGGGGACAAGAGGGCCCGCTTGCTCATGCCGCTGGCCACGACATCAACTACATCGCTTTGACCGGAGCGCTGCACTCGATTGGGCGCAGGGGAGAAGCCCCGGTCCCGCCGCTCAACCTGGTGGGAGACTTCGGCGGAGGCGGGGTGTATCTCGCTTTGGGAGTGGTGGCGGCGTTGCTGGAGGCGCAGAAGTCTGGCAAAGGCCAGGTGATCGATGTCGCGATGGTCGATGGTGCGGCATCGCTCATGGCGGCCATTTACGGGTTGCGTGCGGCGGGACGCTGGACCGATCAACGGGGGGAAAACATCTTAGATACCGGAGCGCACTACTATAACGTGTACGAGACGCGAGACGGCAAATACGTGGCCGTGGGGTCGATCGAACCCAAGTTTTACGCCGAGCTGCTCCGCCTGACCGGGTTGGAGCACGAGGAATTACCCCGTCAGAATGATCGGTCGGCCTGGCCGGCGTTGACTGAACGGCTGGCGGCTATTTTCCGCACCAAAACCCGAGAGGAGTGGTGCCGTATCATGGAGGGAAGCGAGGTGTGCTTCGCTCCCGTTCTCAGCATGGAGGAAGCCCCCAAGCATCCGCATAATCGTGCCCGCGGGACGTTCGTCGAGGTGGACGGGGTGGTTCAGCCAGCGCCGGCGCCCCGTTTTAGCCGCACGCCCAGCGCGATTCAGCGACCGCCAGCCCAACCCGGCGAGCATACGGAAGAGGCCTTACGCGATTGGGGCTTCAGCGCGGCGCAAGTGGAGGAGTTGCGCGCAAGCGGCGTCATTGGCGTCCGCACCCCTTCGCGCTAGCACTAGCAGCTGCTGGGCGAACCGGAGAGGAGAGGCTACACCGGCAGGAGCATGTGTGGCCTCTTGCTGCAGCAATGGTCACCGCGAAGCGAGAACGTTGAACGTTTCCTTTCCCGGAGCGCGCCAGCCTGGTCTCTCCAGGAACACGGTGCGATGCTCCCTCGTCAAACCGAAACCTTCTGCGTCGTGCCTAATAGATGACCTTCTCCGCGGTCAGCCTGGCAATGTCTTCCTGGCTCAGGCCGAGGATCTCCCGAAAGACATACTCGTTGTGCTGTCCCATGACCGGTGCTGCCCAGCGCAGCTCCCCCGGAGTTTTGGACAGGTGAAATTGATGCCCTTCGTACGGAGACGGCCCCATCTCCGGGTGGTCCAGATATTGAAACATTCCCCACGCCGCCAGCCGTGGATCCTGGTGGAGGTCGAGGCAGTTTTGTACCACCCCAGCTGGGACCCCGGCACGCTGCAAGTGCTCGGCGGCCACTTCCGCTTCCTGCTGTACCGTCCAGGCTTCCACCAAGGGGTCGAGCTCATCGCGGTGTGCTAAGCGGAGACTCTGGGTCGCAAAGCGTGGCTCCTGTCCCCAGGCGGGATGGCCCAGCACGGCGAGGAAATTTTGCCACTGCGTGTCGGTACTGACCGAGATAGCCAGCCAGCGGTCTTCTCCCCGACACCGGTAGGCGCCGTGGGGTGCGGCGCGAAACGAGTGGTTCCCTTCGCGTCCGAGCACGCGGCCGTTGACATAGTAATCGAGCAGTGCGGGCGCGAGGAAATGGAGGGAGGCTTCGTACTGCGCGAGATCGATATACTGCCCGATGCCGGTACGACGGCGATAATCCAGCGCTGCCATCAAGACGGTGGCGGCAAAGCGGGGGGCGATAAAGTCGGTGTAGGCGCCGTACGGCGGTGCCGGCGGACGGTCTGGCCACCCGGAGATGTGGTAGTACCCGGAGAGTGACGCCATGAGTTGACCGAATCCGGGGTAGAGAGCGTGCGGCCCGGTCTGTCCTTGCTGGCAAGTCGACAGCATAATCACACCTGGGTTGATCTGTTTCAGCTG
>JANWXO010000208.1 GCA_025057295.1 Candidatus Binatia bacterium
TGATCCCTTCCTTGGTCAACCGCCAAATCTCCTCTTGGGTCATCGGGCACCTCCAGGTTAACCCACAAGATAAGCGACGTTATCAGCACTCCCGCCGCTATCACCCTAGGTTGGCGCTCAGTTCCCAGTCCCCTCATAGGCCTGTATGGCCCACGACCACGCCAGCAGGCACAAGGCGAAGAACGCGCCAGCAGCGATCAAAGCCTCGACAAGGGCGAAGGCGCCCAGTGGGTGTGTGGGCTCGTTGAACAGGAGAGTGGCAGGAAGATAGCCGGTCACCGCCAGCGGGACGATGAACGTCAGCAGAAAGGCCCCAGTTCGACCAAAGATAGGAAGTGGGTACTTAGCGAATTCGGTGATGCTCCACAAAGTTGTGATGGCGTCCAGGCTGCCGATGACCTGCATGGATATGGCCGCCCCCAGGATCATCAGCCCAAGAAAGACCAGCGCGCCCAGAAGAACGAATAGGAAGACGATGACAACCTTCTCGGCAGTCCATTCCAGCCCGGCTGCGGACGCCCCATGGAGAAGCAGGATCAGCCCGGTCAGGCATCCTGAAATCCGCTCGAAGTGAATCCGCTCGGTGAGGAGCTGGAAGAGTACCCCGAGCGGACGGAGCTTGTAGAGCAGCAGGCTGCCGTCCTGGGCGTAGCTGCCGACCCACCACAGGCTCTCCCCCAGCGTGTCGGCAAGGCCGAGCGCGATTCGGTTGAACCCGTAAAGCATGAGCATCTCGGGGAAGGTCCAGCCATGGACTTGCGGCACCTGCATAAAGATGACGGCGAAAAGCGCCAGGGTCAGGGCCTGATCCAGGAGCACGGTGAGCACGCCAGCGGTATAGTCCACCCGGTACTGCTTCCAGGTCACGAATTGCAGCCTCAGGGCGGCCAGCGCGAGGGTGAGGTAGTGGGTCATTTATCCTCCTTGCGCGTTGAAGCGCTGACGTACTCGTCCGAGGAGAAAGCGAGAGCTTGCGGCAAGCGCTAGGAGCCAGAACAGCTGCACCGCTAGCCCGTGGAAGATTTCACTCTCCGATATGGATGGATGCAGCATGCGCGCAGGAAGGTAGATAAAGGCCTGGAAAGGCAGCAGACCGGCTAGAAGGGCGTAGGGATCCGGCAGTAAGTCGAGGGGGAAAAATGCCCCGCTCAGGAGCGCCACAACCAGGGCCTTGGCTTCGTTGATCCCCTGCTGGGCGCTAGTGTAGAAAGCCGAGAGGCTCATCAAGAACTCGAAAAAGTAGGCGCAGGCAAAGCCCACCACCAGGCTTAGGAGAAACCACCCCCACCGCCACTCGCCGGCGCTCCAGGCTACGGAGACGAACATTGCAGCGGCGTAGACCGGCAGCGCCATGAGCAACTGTCCGACCTTCTGCCCTAACCACCGGGCCAGGAGGGCATACTCCAGTTCGACCGGCTGTACCAAGTCGTACACAACGGTTCCTTCACGGACGCGCTGGGCAAAGAACCCCCAGGCAGGCCCTCCGGTGAATCGCGCTGTGAGTCGCGCGGTCAATAGGTACAAGTAGAAAGCAGCAAAGTCTCGATCTGAAAATGACCCCGCAGGTGCGTAAAGGAAAACCGCGCGCCACAAAAAGTAAAATACCACCAGGAGCGACAGTTCCCCGACGACCCAGACCGCGGCCGCTCTACGGTATGCGAGAGCTAGCTGAAATCCAACACGGAAGTTGGCGGTATAAGGAATCATCTATACCCTGCTCTTTGGTAGACCCGCCGAAGTACCTCCTCGATCGAGGGCTCGTGGGTGGTCATCTCCCTGACTGGGGCTTGTGGAAGAAGGCGGGCAAGCACGGCCGCAGGGGTTTCCCCCCCTTCATGAGCGACGCACACCCAGCCGTCGTGGGTATAGATCTCCCGTACCCCGCACAGCCCCTCGAGCCAAGCGCGCACCTGATCTGCCCTGGCCTCGAGCCGTAGCCATAGCTCGGGGAGTACGCCGTATTGGGCTCGGAGTTGTCGAAGGGTTCCATCGTAGAGGACTCGGCCTTCGTCGAGCAGGACGATCCGGTCGCTCAAAGCTTCCACATCGTCCAGGTCGTGCGACGTTAGGATTACGGTCGTCTGCAGATCAGAGGCGACCTGACGGATAGCGGAGCGCAGCAACGCCTTGCTGTCGAAGTCCAAGCCGATAGTAGGCTCGTCAAGCAAGAGCACCCTGGGGTGGTGGAGGAAGGCCAGGGCCAAGTCGCACCGGACGCGCTGTCCGAGGCTCAGCTGGCGCACCGGCTGTGCGAGCAGCCCCTCGATGTTGAATTGCCGGGCCAGGGCACCGATGCGCTGATCCAATTCACTCTGACGGAGGCGATATACCTTGGCGTGGTAGCGGAGCGACTCCAGCACTGGCAGATCCCAGAAAAGCCGGGTGCGGTGGCCCATCACCACCCCGAGTTCCAGCAAGTGGGCGATGCGCTGGCGGAACGGGTCTCGGCCCGACACAATAACCCGGCCCGCCGAGGGGTGGACGATCCCCGCGATGATCTTGATGGTTGTGGACTTACCCGCCCCGTTGGGCCCGATATAGCCAACCACCTGCCCCTGCGGGACGGTGAGGCTGATATTGTCCAGGGCGGTAATTTCCCGGTAACGCGGCTTCACCAAGCTCCGCACGAAGCCTCCGAGGCCACGTCCGGGCTCGAGCACCCGGTAGCGTTTGGAAACACCCTCCAGGACAATCATAGGCCAGCTGATCCTACAAAAGCGGAGGCCATAAGGCCTCCTCTGAGCAGCATCAGCATTCCTTCAGGCTCGCTCCCGCGGCCGGATGCCGCCCGAGTGGGCTTGGGAGAGGTTCGTAAAGGAGAGGATGTCAATTTCCCCAGGCTGCACGATCCTTACCGGTGCTTCGACCTCAATCTTGGGCAGATCGTCACCGAAGCCGTGCCTCGTGATGTGCTCGTAGTAGCGGTTCAAGGCCCCGGGCAGGTCGATCCGCGGGGTGTCCTGCTCAAGCCCGGTATCGTCGGACTCGTCCTCGTCTTCGTCAAAGATGCCGTCGGTTAACCCCCCACGGTTATGCGACAGGATCATATAGTTGCCAGAGATGTTCAACCGCGCCATCTTGAAGATGGCGTCGCCTGGACGAACCTCGCCATCCCAGAAAAGGATCGCGCCCCGGTCCGCCAGGTACTTGGCCTTGCGGAATTGGCGCGAAAGCAGCAGATTCGTAGGGTTTTGCAGCGGGAGCGAAACCCCTTCCCCAAGGGTGATCTGCCAGCACAGCCAGGGCTCATCGGTCAGGTTGGTCTCCGCCTTGACCAGCGTGTATTCCCCGGGCTCCGGGATTGGCACCCGCATGACGACAGTGACCCGGTTGACATCGATCGCCCCTGAAACCATGATGGTACGACTCTCCATGTCGATGGTGGCCGCCATGTGCAAGTCCTTCGATCTCAGCATCTTTCCCCCCATCGTGTCTGCAAAAAAATCTAAACGCTAACTCCTCTCAACCCGCACAACAGCAGAGCTTTCCCAGGTCGGATCTCGCAAGCACTACCGCTGCCAGGAGTACCCAAGATCGATCTACGGCTCTCACCTCCTTTGCGTCTAAGTAGTTGTAAATGAGGCGGGAAAGCTCTTGGATCAGGCGACGGGGATCGCCGAGCCCATCCGTCACACGGCGCCTGCAGTAGCCCCATTCCTCACAGATTGTGGTTTTCAAAAGCTGAACCAGGCTGCTGGCCTCGCGTCGCCCCACTGCCTCCAGATCCTCCAACAGCTCAGCAGCCTGCTCGCTATGGCTTGCACGTTCGAGCCAGCACAGCTGTGCGGTCAGATCCTGGGCGACGTGGCAGAGTCCGAAGACGGCGTAGAGTTCGGACGTTCCGTAGCGCATGAGTATCATGGCGCGCTCCAACTCTTCCTCGGGGAGGTAGTAAGCACCTGAACGGTGCTGAGTCATCGCACACCTGCCTTCATTGGGAAACTTAATGGCAAAGTTCCCCGCACCGTGAAGGAAGCTGGACAGCTGCCCCCGAATTTTTCGATGAGCGCAGGAATAAGCACTTGTGCGGCCAGCCTGGCCCCATCTACATTCTTGGCAGCGGGGCCAAGCGTTAAAGAGGCCAGCGGCCCGGCTGCGAAGAGGCCCGGGTAGCCCCTGACCTCAAGCGTGCTGTCCTCCAGCACCGGGTAACGATCGGCGAGGAGCTCAACCTCATCCGGCAGAAGCCGCATGTCAGGGGAGAGGCCGATCGCCAAAATCACCTGATCCACATGCTCATCGGCGCCCGATGACAGACTGAGTTCGAGGCGGCCGCTGGCTGACGCTCGGACAGCCAACACCGTGGCATGACGGTGAACCCGTAAGACGCCTGCTTCTTCTAGGCTGCCCAGCCGCGGCAGGAACTCCAGCATGATGCTGCCGCGGGATTCCTCCAGCAACGTGCCGACCTTCCGAGCGAGGCTGGGCAGCCGCTGGAACCGTGCAATACCCTCTGTTCGAAAATAAGCCGTGTCGAAATCGGCACATCGGTAACGCTCCTCGTGGCGTAGAATCCACACGGGCCGTGCCCCAGCCTCGAGCGCCCGGAGGATGGTGTGAGCCGCGCTGAGCCCACTACCGACGACGGCGATCGTCTGCCCCGGGTTGAGCGTCGGCTTCACGTATACCGAACACACCTGCGCGGGATAGCGTCGGGCGGCCTCCGAAAAAACCTGCGGCCACATAGGCTCGCGGTTGCCCGCTGCCAGGATGACTGTCTTGGCGCGAATGACCGATCCCTCAGCAGTAGCGATCAGATATCCGCCCTGCCCCGGGTCAGGTCTAACCGAAGTTACCCGCGCGCGGTAAGCGATCTTGCGGAGCTGATGTACCCCAATCATGTGGGTCGAGTGGCCGACGAACACGTCGAGCGGGACTATGGTGCGCTGCCCCGAGAGACCCAGCCAAACTTGTTCGCGCTCGAGCGGCGTCAACTGGTCGAGGTGAAGACGAGCAAAGTCTAGCATCTGCATGTCGCCGTCCGGAGCAATGTGGTGCTCGTAGGGGCTGCGCATAACCCTTTGCCCAGTGGCGTTCATGGCTTGGAAGAACTGCTCAGCAAGGAAGGAGCGTGTCTCCAGCAGGATCATCCGGTGCCGCAGGCTGGGCATGTGCCAAAGGTGGCAGGCTATACCGCTGCCAATAATCCCGCCCCCAATAATCACGATATCTGCTGAAGTCGGGGGTGGGTCGGGGCGAACCGCCCGGAGTAAATGATTCACACCCAGAAAAACACGACCGACTGGACTATCAAGAAGCTCAGGGTCGTGTCTAAGCTCTTCGATACTGTTGCACCGGCGGTTAATTTTTGGCATACAGCGTTTCCCAGTATTACCCCCTACAGTAGCCAGCATGGGTGAACCAGCCGCTTAGGTCTTTCGGGGTGATAGCACTGAGAGCGGTGTAAATGGCTTGCTCAAGCGACTCTTTAGTTTTTGCACCAATGCTTTTGAGGATGGATTTGACCTTTGACCAACATTCTTCAATGGGGTTGAACTCGGGGGAGTAGGGCGGGGTGAACTTGAGCCTACAGCCAGCGGCTTCAATAGCCTCTCGCACAGCCTTAACCCGATGTGCGCCAAGATTGTCCATGACTACGATCTGACCTGGCTCGAGGGTGGGAACCAAGACCTCAGTAACGAAGGTCATGAAAGCGAATTTATCAGTGCCTCCCTCAAAGACAAAGGAGGCTTGCACCTGGTTTAGGCTGATGGCCCCGATGGTAGTGGTGTTGCTGCCTCGGTTACGAATCATAGAGCCACAGGCCCGCTGACCTTTGACTGAGCGGGCGTGGGTGCGAGTCATACCCAACTGGCTGCCCATTTCATCTACGAACACCAGTCTTCCTGCCTCAATATT
>JANWXO010000209.1 GCA_025057295.1 Candidatus Binatia bacterium
GTAATCGAGGGTCACACCAGAGAGGTACTGTTGACTGGCCGGATCGATGAACACACGGACGCCATCCTGTTCGATCACCGTATCATCCTCACGGGCGTGCTCGTCGAGGGTTAAGTTGTACTGGAAGCCAGAGCACCCTCCGCCTACAACTGCCACCCGCAGTCCACCCTGCGTAAGCCCTTCCCGTGCCATGATCTCTCGCACTTTCTCTACAGCAACGCCGGTCAAGACTAACACCGGTCCGCCAGAGAGGGTTGCGGACCCAGGTGCGCTGTGGTGCTGAGCGTCGATGTGGTGTCTATGCTGATCCATGCTCTCTCCCTTCGAGGGACCTCAGCCGTGCCGTTTGCATCAGCTTAGAGAGAGAGATAAGGTCTACGTTTGCGGCAGTCAATCCCTTCGACGCGCTACAGTGAGTGCAGATGTCACCTGAAGGCTTCATCCGTCAACAGGCGACCGCCCTGGGCTTTACCCTGTGTGGGTTCACGCGGCTGACAGCACTGCCGCGAGCGGATTTTTTCCTCCGCTGGTTAGCACAGGGATACGCCGGAGAGATGACGTATCTGGCCCGCGAGCCCGCACGTCGGCTGCACCCGTCATCGGCCTTTCCTCAGGCGCGCAGTATCATCTGTCTCGGGTATCCCTATGCGCCGCCACGACTGCCACAGCTCGACTGGCGCCGAGAGCTGCGCGGACGCATTGCCGCATATGCTGCCAGGCCGGATTATCACGACACCATCAAGACCAAACTGACACACTTGATCCATCTACTGAGTGCACGCTACCCAGGGCTATGGGCGCGGGCGTATGTGGATACCGGCCCCATCCTGGAACGCGAGTGGGCCTCCCGCAGCGGCCTGGGCTGGTTCGGCAAGAACACCATGCTGCTGCACAAACAGGCCGGCTCGTGGTTCTTCCTCGCCGAAATCTTGGTCAATCTCGACCTCGCAGGGGACGGCACCCCTCGTGCCCATTGCGGGACTTGCACGCGGTGTCTGAGCGAATGTCCGACCGGCGCCCTGGCAGAGGGGTACATCCTCAAAGCTCCTCTGTGCGTCTCTTACCTGACCATCGAACTGCGCGGCCCCATCCCTCATGCCCTGCGGCCGCTGCTCGACAATTGGATCTTCGGCTGCGATGTGTGCCAAGAGGTCTGTCCGTGGAATATCAAATTCGGCCGACCGCGTGATGATCTCGTCGAGGAACTGTTTCCTTCACTGCCTGCCCTGCTGGCCCTGGACGAGACAGGCTTCCGCGCTCGTTTCCGTCGCAGTGCGGTGTGGCGTGCACGACGTCGTGGGTTGTTGCGCAATGTCGCCGTGGCGCTCGGCAACAGCGGCAACCCGGCAGCCATTGTTCCGCTCCGCCGGGCGCTCCACGACCCGGAACCCCTCGTGCGCGGGCATGCAGCCTGGGCTCTCGGGCGCTTTGCCGAACCCGAAGCCAGGCGTGCGCTACACGCACACCTCGCCCATGAAGAAGACGCCTCGGTGCGGAGAGAAATCCTGATCGCTTTAGGCGAAGAACCTGTCGCCCCTCGCTGAAGCCCGCCTGCGAGCCCCATGTCCTTTGCACCCAGACGAAAACGGTCTACAAGGAAAGAGATGAAGGGAACGAGGTCTCAGGGGTGAGGCGCTAGCAGCAGTCAGACCTCATGGGCACGAGCCTCGCACGGGGCTGCCCCATCTAGACGATCGCGGCAGCTACAGGCAGCGATGTATGGGGGATTGACCTATGGCAGCACGCATCACGATCGCGGTGGAAAACACCGCGCAAGCGTACCTCGAATTGCTCCGCGCTATGGGGGTGAAGTATTTCTTTGGCAATGCCGGGACCGACTTTGCCTCCCTCATCGACGCATTCGCCAAATTCGCCGCTGAGGGCAAAACCACACCGATCCCGCTGCAGGTTCCCCACGAATTCTGTGCCGTCAGTATGGCGCACGGCTACTACCTCGTCACGGGCGAACCACCGGTTGTGATGGTCCATACGACCGTGGGCACGGCCAATGCGCTGTGCGGGCTGATCAACGCCGCGCGAGCACATATCCCGCTGATCCTGACCGCCGGACGAACCCCGATTACCGAGGCAGGGACGCTGGGGAGCCGTGATTTACTGATCCACTGGGCGCAAGAATCCTTCGACCAGGGTGCAATGGTACGCGAGTATGTGAAGTGGGATTACGAATTACGCTCCTTCGCGCAGCTCGAGACAGTAGTCCGCCGGGCGTTCGCCCTGGCCATGAGCGAACCCAAAGGTCCGGTTTATCTGACTCTCCCCCGCGAAGTGCTGGCCGAACCACACGACGTATTCAGCTTCGAGCAGAACCCTGGTTTCTCTGCAGCGGTGTCGCTCCCGTTTCCTGACCCAGAACAGATCGAAGAAATCGCTACCCTGCTGGCCGAGGCGGCAGAACCGCTGATCATCACCCGCACCTATGGTCGCAACGTCGGAGCCGTTCCCGCCCTCGTCGCCCTGGCCGAGTCGTTCGCCATCCCGGTTATCGAATACCCGTTTCCCGCGCATGTGAACTTTCCCGCCGGACATCCTCTCCACCTAGGCTTCGACCCCGGCGTGCTGCTGCCGCGCGCCGATGTCATTCTCGTGCTCGACTGCGACGTGCCGTGGATTCCTTCCCTGCACCGGCCGAGCGACGGAGCACGTGTCGTACACCTGGGCACCGACCCGCTGCAGAGTCGTTATCCCGTGTGGGGGTTCCCGGTCAGCAGGGCCCTCGTCGCCGACACCGCGGTGACCGTGCCCCTGCTCAGCGCAGCCTTGCAGAAGCACCGGGCCGGGCGGGAAGCGATCATCGCCCAACGGTTCCAGCGGCTCGCGCAGGAGCACGAGGCGCAACGAGCCCGGTGGCGCCACGAAGCAGAAGAAGCCGGCCGCTCTGCCACTCTCACTTTCGAGTGGATATCGCACTGTCTCGATCGACTCAAAGACGACGAGATGATCTTCGTCAACGAATACGATCTCAGCCTCCGTCACATCGAGTTCAATACCCCCGGCTCGTACCTCGGGTTCTCTCCGGCCGGCGGACTGGGTTGGGGAGTGGGCGGAGCGCTCGGCGTCAAACTCGGTGCGCCAGAACAAACGGTTATCTCCGTCGTCGGTGACGGAACCTACCTTTTCAGCGTCCCCAGCGCGTGTCACCTGGTCTCTGCCATGTACCACCTCCCGGTTCTGTTCGTCATCTGCAACAACGGCGGCTGGGGTGCGACCCAGGCAGCGACGCGCGGGCTGCACCCACACGGTTGGGCGGTACGCACGGAGCACTTCCCGTTCGGGCGGTTCGCCGTGCAACCGGCGTACGAAATGTTCGCACAGGCCTGTGGCGGCTACGGCGAGGTTGTCCGTCACCCCCGAGACCTTCCCGATGCACTCCGCCGCGCGCTGCGCGTCGTGCGCGAGGAGCAGCGGCAAGCGCTCGTCAACGTGGACTGCGGCAACGTGCGCGGATTTGGCGTTCCCTGACCGCGCTTCCCCCACCCGGCCAAGGACACACGGTCGGTCACGAAAACGAGCCGCGCCAGTCCGGTCACGCCCCGGAGCTTTCACCACCCTCGCCAAGGAGAGAAAAACCTCACAAAGAGTTTTTCTCCTCCCCCTGCAGACAACGCGCACGGCCGGGAGTCCCGGGCGCGACATCGCCGGCATGGCGCTTGCTAGATCTCTCGTGCGTGTTGCCCCCTTGACATCCGTGCACCTGTCCGGTAGGAAAGGCGCGCCTTCGCGGCAACTCACAGTTCAGGAGGTGTGGGATGCTCACAAAAAGTGCGGCGGCCTGCATTGTGAGTGGTGTGCTTGTGAGCGTGATTCTCCCCGAGGGTGCGCTCGCGGCGAGCAGAGGAACGGTGGTGGTAGCGAGCAGCGCACCCACCTCCCTGACTCCAGGTGCGGCGCACCTGCCTTCCCGACCGGTCCGGCAGTCTCCCGCGCCGCTGAAAAACACAGTCCCGGACTCGCACGAGGCGGTGCTTCCCCCTCAGGGATTGTCGCTGGGCAAGAAGCGCAAGGGCACGGCGAAGCGGTTGGGCATATTCACGGTACGGGCGTATACCCACTACACCCATCCTCCCAACAAAACTGCGTCCGGCACCGCCCCCCGCGCCGGTCGCACCGTTGCCGTCGATCCTCGCGTGATCCCGCTCGGAAGCCGCATTTATGTGGAAGGAATCGGCGAGCTCGTCGCCGAGGACACCGGGACGAACATCAAGGGACGGAGTCTCGATCTCTTCCTGCCGTCGATCCGGGACTGCAGGCAGTTCGGCAGGCGCCAGCACGATGTCTATCTGATCGTCGACTGACGAGAGGCGCACCAGCAGGTTCTCTGCCCTCTTCAGCGTTCACATCCATCGCACGGTTGCTGACCTCAATCGCACCCCTCAGACCTGACTCCCGGCGATGTCTCTGGGGGGATCCTGCTCGGGCGCGCGGCTGAGCCGAGACGCACGGGCCGGCAGCCTGCAGCACCGGCCCGTAGGTGTCTGCAACGCACCCTCGCCCGCCGGCATGGGGGAGGCAAAGCACTCGCAAAGGCGCTACTATATTCATGCCCCCTGCGCCCGTTCGCGGGAACCCCAGCCCGGCAATGGAGATGTTATGAAACCGACACCCGCAGCCGTTCCCCTTCCTGCCGACGCGCCGGAGCGCCGGCGCCTGCCGGTGGTCGCCATCGTTGGCCGCCCCAACGCCGGCAAATCGACGCTCTTCAACCGCCTCATCCGCCAGCGCAAAGCGGTCGTCGATGCCACGCCGGGGGTGACGCGTGATCGCAATTTTGCCACCGCCACCTGGCACGGCCGCTCTTTCATCGTGGTCGACACCGGCGGGATCGACCTCGGTGAAACCGAAGGCGTCTTGGGTCAGGTGCAAGAACACACCAAACTGGCCATCCAAGAAGCGGACGTGGTGATCTTCCTCTTCGACGGGCGCGCAGGGATCAACCCGGCCGACGCCGAGGCGGTAGACTTGTTACGCCGCAGCGGCAAGCCTGCGGTATTCGCGGTCAATAAGATCGATCGCGACAGCCAGGAGGCTCTGGCCAGCGAGTTTTTTGCCCTCGGGATCGATCCCGTCTTCCCTATCTCCGCCGCCCACGGTCGCGGGGTGGCCGACCTGATCGAGGCCGCGCTCGACCGGTGCCAGGTGGGGATGGCGCCGCAAGAGCCGGCAACCGTCGAGGCACCCGCTCTTGCCGGTGAAGAACCTGCTGTCTTACGAGTTGCCATCGTCGGCCGCCCGAACGTCGGTAAGTCCTCCCTCCTGAATCGGCTCGTCGGCTTCGAGCGTGCAATCGTCGATGCCGCTCCGGGCACCACTCGCGATGCGATCGATACGCTGATCGAATGGCAGGGGAAACCGATCCTCCTCGTCGATACGGCAGGCGTACGGCGCCGCACCCGCATTCACGAACGCCTCGAGCAGGCGAGTGTGTTCATCGCCTTGAAAGCGCTCGAGCGCGCAGAGATCGGCTTACTGGTCATCGACGGAGAAGAGGGGATGACCGACCAGGATGCACGCCTCGCCCACTATGCCTGGGAGCGCGGGCGGGCGTTACTCCTCGTGGTGAACAAATGGGATAGGGTGCCGCCGGACCGCAAGGACCAGAAGCGGTACCGAGAAGACCTTCAGCGGCTTTTCCCCGTGACGCTGCCGCTCCCGATCGTATTTCTCTCGGCCCTGACGGGAGCGCACGTCAATAAGCTGCTCCCCTTGGTGGAGCGCGTGGCGCAGGCGCACGCGACACAGATTCCCACGGCACTCCTCAACCGACATCTGCAGGAATGGGCCAAGCGCTATCCGCATCCCA
>JANWXO010000020.1 GCA_025057295.1 Candidatus Binatia bacterium
GCCATGGTGGAAGCCTGGCCAGACTTAGCCTCCCGTCGCAGCATCGTGCTTGCCTCGGCGGAGTGGCATCCAGGAGTCATCGGGATTGTCGCCTCTCGTCTGGTAGAGCGCTTTCACCGCCCCACCGTTCTCATTGCCCTCTCGGGTGACATCGGCAAAGGGTCGGGGCGGAGCCCAAAGCAGTTTCACCTCTATGAAGGGCTCAAACGTTGTGCTGACCTGTTCGAGGGGTACGGGGGTCATCGTCAGGCAGCGGGACTATCGATTCGTGCGACCCAGGTCAATCTTTTTGCTGATCGTTTCGAAGGGGTTGCGAGGGAGCGATTGAGCGCCGAGGATCTGGTGCCGACTCTGGAGGTCGATGCCGAACTCGACCTCGCTGCACTCGAGGAGCAAACCATCGAGGACGTGCGCAAACTTGAGCCGCATGGACAGGGCAATCCAGAACCCGTGTTCCTCGCCCGTGACGTCGCTGTGCGGGCCGTCCGCACGGTCGGGCAACACTGGTCTCCGGAGAAGCCCGGTCATCTCAAGCTGGTGGTACAGTCGCTCCACGGTGGTTCCCCTTTCGAGGCGATCGGGTTCGGTATGGGACACTTCTCCATCCAGCCAGGGGCGCGGATTGAGATGCTCTACACCCCGACCGTCAATAGGTGGAACGGCTGGGAGAGTGTACAGCTCCGCCTGCGCGACCTCAAATTACAATAACTCTGCAAAAAAACAGCAATATTGACCAGGTGGCGGCGGTGTGGTATACCCCTGCCACTCAACGCCATCTCGTCGGGACGGTCTGTTATGGCAGAAAGAGACGATGCGTTGTTGAATAGCCGGCAGGCGGCCGAGATGCTCGATCTCAGTCCGGATACGGTCAACGAGTTAGCGCGCAAGCGCTCCCTGCCTGGGATGAAGCGTGGGAGGCAGTGGAGGTTTCGCCGTCGTGATGTTGCCTTTTTTAAGCGACGTCTGCAAGATCAGGTGGCAGCCTGAGAAACGCTCCGAGGAGGGTAGGCGTGATTTTTGCGCAGCGGGAGGGGAGCCTCAGACAACCCCACGAAAGTAAAATCTATTCCGAATTCTCCCATCTCTACGATAAGATTTTTTCTCGGTTTTTCTGCAAGCGTATTGCGACTGTGATTCGCAGCCTGTCGATTCCCCCGGGGGCGAAGGTCCTCGAAGTCGGGGTGGGTACCGGACTCTCTCTGTCAGCCTACCCCCCTCATTGCGAGGTGACTGCTATCGATCTCGCCCCGGAGATGCTCGAGCAAGCTCGGCAAAAGGTTATTGAGCACGGGTGGAGACACTTCCGGCTCCTCAGGATGGACGCCCTCAATCTCGAATTCCCCGATAATTCGTTCGATTATGTGACGTCCTTTCATGTGATCAGTGTCGTGCCTGACCCCGTGCGCATGATGCGAGAGATTCACCGTGTCTGCCGGCCCGGTGGCAAGATCGTCATTATTAACCATTTCCGCACGACAAAGCCGGTACTCGGCCCCTTGGTTGACGCCCTCGACCCCCTGACGCGCCACTTAGGGTGGAGTGCGTCTTTACGCCTCTCGCAGGCGTTTGCCGGTGTCCCTCTGGTGATCGAGAAGCAGTTCAAAACTTCCCCCTTTTCTCTCTTCACCGTGGTGCTGGCGCATAACCGGAAAGAGGTGACAACCGACGGAGTGATGCACTAACGCAATAGCTGCTTCGCTACCGCGGAAGGGAGTCGCGCGGGTGCGTCGTCTCCCGCACTGCGGACGCCCGGCTAGTGTGGCAGAGGCTCCTTGAGCTCGATCGAAATCTGTTTGTAGCGTGTGGTGCCGACGTTGGTGAGAATGTGGGTTACCCCCTTCACCGGAGGCATAAAAACCTCTCCTGCCGAGGGTTGGAATGTTTCCCCTTCTGGCTCCGGGCCAGGCCGCAGACTCTTGATCCGGCCTCCTTCCAGACAGATGACGATCTCATCCAGTTCGTGGGTGTGTTTTGCCGTCGATTGACCAGGCTCGAGCGTCAGACTCCACACCCTCACCCGGTCATTCTCCAGGAGGAGGGTCGGATGCGCAACTGGACCGGCGGCACTGAGCGGCCCGTGGGTCAAGAGCAGAAGGGCTGCCAATACCCCACCGCTTCCGAGGAGGAGGCCACTACGCAGGCTGATGACCACTGGGGGCATAGTATCCTCTGGGTGTTGGTGAAAAGGGGGACGGGTTCCGTCTCTCGGTGCCCTACTTGACACGGGACAGATAGGTTCCTGTTTCCGTATCGATACGGATCGTGTCACCCACCGCGATAAAGCTCGGCACGCGCACCACCAACCCGGTTTCCAGGGTGGCCGGTTTCATTTCGTTGGTGACGGTTGCCGTTTTCATCCCAGGCGGTGTGTCGACCACGCGTAAATCGACAGTCTTGGGCAGGCTGATGCCAACCGGCTGCCCCTCGTACATGTCGACACGGATGCGCAGGTTAGGGGTCAGGTAGAGCACGGAGTCGCCGAGGATGGCTTTCGAGAGGGCGATCTGCTCGAAAGTGTCGGCATTCATGAAATAGAAGTCGTCGCCTGCCTGATAGAGATATTCCATCTCTTGTTGTTCCAGGGAAACACGGTCCACCTTGTCTTCCGAGCGGAACTTGTACTCGGTTTGTAACCCGGAGCGCAGGTTGCGCATTTTCGTTTGCACAAAGCCGCGCTTGTTGCCAGGGGTGATGTGAATCAGTTCCATGATGCGGTGGAGATCGTTTTGGTGCATGATAATCATCCCCACCCGCAACTGGGTTGCCGGTACCAACATACGTTGAATCCTCCTCGCCGCTGTTGAGAACTCTCTGGGCGTTACTTTATCACCCCGCCCAACACGCGGGCAAGCGAGTTACTGGAGCTGTTCTTCAGGCGGAGCCGATGGTAGCAGGACTGGAGAGGCATGATGATGCACGAGAAACCATTGACCGTCGCGTTTCTCGAAGATGTTGGTTGCCAGTACCCGGGCCTGGGCAGCGCCGTCGTAGCTGCGCGATTCGAGGTTTTCCATTAAGACTACCCAGGCGAGGGAACCTGAGACCTCGACGCGCACATCGGTGAGCGTAAAGTGCATCGACAGGGTGTTGGCGAAGATCCGTTCCCAGCTGGTCATGACTGGCCCCCAGCCACACAGCAGTGGCCATCCCGGATGGATACATTTGATGTAGCTGGCACGGAGCCACACCTTCTCCATCTCTTCTATCTGGAGGGTCTCGAAGGCACGGTAAAATGCTCGATTTGCAGCGAGCACGGCATTGGTATCGTCTTTTTCCATGGCGGGCTCCGGTGCACGGTTTTCGTGCGGAATGGGCTCACCCGTGCGGGCAGTGACCCGGGAGGCACGCTGAGCTTATGGCTTAGGGGCCATGAAGACCAATAGCATCAGGCGTGCGGGACCGGGGTTGCGGACTCCATGTTCCACCCCGGCGGGAGCCAGGGCAATGCCACCAGCGTGGAGTTCGGTGGTCGTCTGAGCAATCCGTACCTGCGCCGTTCCCTGCAGGACGTAGTAGACTTTATCCGACCCCTTGTGGGCATGAGCGGTTTGCTCTTGGCCCGGTTCGAAGCAATAGACATCGCAGAACATCCGTTCTGTGTCGAACAGGTTGACCTTGGTCATTTTCTCGGACGCGAAAGTGGCGTGCGAGAACACGTCTTTGCACACTTCCATACAGATCCCCTTCTGTGCAGGATTGGCTGGAGCGACGGCCTTTTTTCTCGTCCATGGATACTATATCAGACCGTATACGGCTAGTCTGGGGGAGCGAAAGTGCCAGAGCTTCCTGAAGTAGAAACCATCCGCCGGAGTCTCGAACGATTCCTCCTGGGTCAAACCGTTGCGCGAGTCGAGGTGCGCGAACCACGGCTGCGCCAGCCTGTGGCACCTGGCTTTGCCCAGTTGCTGACCGGACGGACGATCCAGCAGACGAAACGGCGAGGGAAATACCTGCTCTTCGGTTTGGACAATCAGCTGGTGTGGCTCGTCCATCTGGGGATGACGGGGCGATTGATCGTCGATGAAGCCAATGGGGTGCTGGTGCCACACGATCATATCCTGGTCTTCCTGCAGAACAACCGACGGCTGCGGTATCATGACCCTCGCCGTTTTGGACTGATGGCGGTTGGAGCAGAAAGGGACCTCACCGCTCGCTTGGGCCTCGGGGTCGAACCGCTGAGCTCGGACCTCACTGTCGATTACCTGTGGACCAAGACACAGAGGAGTCGGCGAACGATCAAGGATCTCTTAATGGATCAAGGGGTCATTGCTGGGATCGGCAATATTTACGCGAGTGAAATCCTCTTCCGGGCGGGCGTGTGGCCCTTCCGGCCGGCTGAGACGTTGGGGGTGGAGGCGCTAGGGCGGATTGTGCGAGCGACGAAAACGGTCCTCCGCGAAGCGATCCGTTGCCGGGGCAGTTCTATTTCTGACTTCCGCGACGGAGAGGGCAACCCTGGGAGTTTTCAGGCACGCTTGTGCGTCTATGACCGAGCGGGGCTGCCCTGCCGGCGTTGTCGCACGCCGATCCAGCGCGAGACTCACGGGGGACGGAGTGCCTATTGGTGTCCGCATTGTCAGCGATGATCCCTGGTCTCGAGAGCGAGCAGCACCTGTGGTCATATGCAGCAGTACCCTCATGGTAAGAAGCCTTGCGATGGAGTAGCCACAGACTCGACGGCCTGCGGCGACAGGTGAAACGCGTGCACCCTTATATGAGCGTGCCGCGTGTGTGAGCGAGGTCCAATTGCGATGCCCTGGCTCGACTCTCCGGACGTGTTGTGACTCTTCTTACTCTTGTCTTTGCTGCCTCTTCCCTGGCATACTAGGTGAGTCCGGGGGACATTACGAAATTTTCTGAGAGGAGGCGGCAGGCGTGGATCTTCCCCAGTGTCGTGCATGTCAAAAGGGGATACTCGTTCCTCTTTCGGACTTCGGCCCACGGGGATCATCACTCAAGTATAAAGTCTGGGTGTGTATCAACCCGAATTGTGGTTTTACCATACGCATCGACAAAGGGGTGGTGGTCTACGGGGTCAAGGTTGGCGAACACCGACGACGATTTGATGAACCGTAGTGTACGCGCACGTTCCGCTCATGACCGTTGCAGCGTGTCCTGTGTGGTGCCCGCTCAAAATCTCCCGCCGGTGATCCTCAGGAGTGTGAGCACGGTCCCGCGATTAAGAGCCCGCTAGGACGAAGCGAATCGGGACTTCAACCCAGCTCGCAATAGGACGCCCGTCGAGGCGCGCAGGAACGAAACGCCACCGCTCCCGTACGGTCTTCACAGCTGACTCGTCGAGGATCGAGAATCCGGAGGATTGGCTAACGGTGACCTCACCAACGGTCCCGTTCGCCTGCACGAAGACCCGGAGCACGACCACTCCTTGTGCTCCCATGCGCCGTGCCAGGAGCGGGTAGGGTGGTTTGGGATTGACCCCATAGTCCGGCCTGGCGAGTGACCCTCCGCCTCCACCGCCATCGCCTGTTCCCCCTGTCCCACTCCCCTGTCCACGGCCGTCTCCGCTGCCGCCACTGCCTCCGCCCGCCATGCCTGCCCCGCCTGTCTGCTCCGCCGCGGAGTGGGAGGTGGCATCAGTGGGCAGCCCGAGGTGCATGGTTGTTGCACGGGCTGGGTCGGCTGGTGGAGGAGGAGCATCAGCGAGCAGCCGTTTCCGTGCCACGGGAGCAGGGGAGGGACGGGGGCGTTTCTTCTGTAGCTTCGGTTGTGGTTGAGGAGGAGGATGCACTGCGGGTGTTGGGGGGGACGCAGGAGACGGAGCGCCTGCTCCGGGAGGACCAGGAGCGGGTTCCCCGAGAGGGAGAGGAACAGCCGGTTGCCAGAGGGTGACTTTGAGAATGTTGTGAGAACGGGGCAATGCAGGAAGTAACATGGCTGCACTACTGGCAAGCACGAGCACGTGGGCACACAGGGAGAAGAGGAAGAACCAACGATGTGCTTGCACCTGGCTCCTTATGCCGGGATGTTTGTACACTTGATTCCTCTGTTGCTGGGATCGTTAATAAAATGCGCACGAGAAAAGCGCAATGGTGCCCTCTGTTCCACTGCAGGACGGTGCGCGACAGCCCTCCCAGTTCTCCTTTGTCCCGGTGGACGAAACAGGAGGCAGGTGGAACCGTCGCGGGTGAGCGTGAGCTGCCATCGGCCTCCTGCAGGTCCTCCCTAAGAGAGCAGAGTAAAGCGGTAGAAGATCCCCGAGGTGAAGTTCCAGTCCGAGGTGAGCTGAATCCCGTTCACCCGGCGGTACACGGCGAACTGCACGAGCGTATAGATCGCCATGCTGTCGGTCAAACGGTAGCGCACTCCTGGACTCAGAAACAGCTCCTCCCGCCCGGTATCTGCCTGCACGACACCGGGCGCGTGACCGACGTCATCGCGGTCTTTATAGTGGAAGTTAATCTGACCGAGCAGATCCAAGCGGCGCAGGAGCGGATAGGCCAGCCCGAGGTTGAGGAACATCTCTCCACCCGGCTCATAACCAAATTTCCCTGTTCCCACGGGGAAGCGGCCGAGTGCGGAGATGAACACCGGGGCGAGTGCGGTCTCGCGACGCACGGTCTGCACCGAGAAGTTCTTCACGAGCGATACGCCCACGATGCCGTCCCACGAGCCATTCCCGGGTTGCAGCGTCAATTCCGCTTTTTCCCCGTCGTCGTTGCGTACCCCCGTGCGTCCGGTGGGAAGCTTGAGACCGACGATCAGCGAAAGCGCAGGAGTGTAGGGAGTAGTTTGCGGCAGCAACAGATACCGTGCGGTGAGCTGCATGTCGCCGAACTCAATGTACCGCCAGCGGTTCGGCACGCGAACGATCTCGGTCTCCCCCAAGCCTCCTCCGATGACCTCCTGTTCTTCGTTGTCGATATGGCGGTGAAGACGGTCGAGGAGCGGGAACAACGCTCCCACCGTGAGGCGCGAGGTCACCCCGTACTCGAGGGTGAACTTATAGGTGTTATTGCGGGTGGAGATTTCGTCGTGGAAACGCGGTATCCGCCCGACTCTCACCCGGTTCGTGCCGGTGTAGGGGATATCTTGATCGATATGCTCGTAGACGAAGTTCAGGTACAGCTGTCCAGCCCCGAGCGGGTTCTCCACGATCGAAGAAGTTTCGATGGGACAGAATGCCTGACCGCATGAGGCCAGGAGAGGAACGGGACGCGCACCGACGAGCAGAATCCCCAGGAGCAGTGGCACGGTCAGGTGCTGCCGATGGTACACTCTCATAGCCAACTCCTTTCTCCTGCTACGGCAAGGTGGCTTGGAGCACGATCGGCCCCCGGGGGACCAAATCTATTGCCGTTTGGCCGTCATGCCCGGTAGTGATCGATGGCAAAGGACCGAAAGTTGGCTCCGCAGTGATGATGACGGCGGTCGAGAAAAGACCCGACAGATCGCCTTCGCGGGCGCTAAACTCGCGATCCGCAACCGTGCCGTCACGGCGCGGGTAGATCGTCCCCAAGGAGATCACGCTATGGCCGAGCACCCCATCGTGTAGGCTGACAAGCCAGACCACATAAGAATGGACATGGCACGTCCAGGGGCCAGCCTCATGGTCCCCGTGGTCGCCATGATCGCCTTCGTGCGCCCGCTCCTCCGTCGCCGTGCTGGCGTGTTCGTCGATGAGATGACAGCTCGTCTGGCGGCGATGACCGCTGCTGTCTTTCAAGCGAGGATCGGTCAACGCCGTGATGTTGGTGACGAGCGGGGTCTTTCTCTGAGGATCGAGCGGGAATCCTTTAACGTTTTTCAGCTGGATGATCCCTTGTGCGAGATTGACCCTCACCGTTCCGCTGGCGTTGGCGAATTCAGGGATGTTGGGGTTGGGCCGCAACGGCAGCTCGACGAGATTTTTGCCACTGCTTCCTCCACCTTCGTGGGCCGAGACCGGTGCGGCAGATATGAGACCAAGAGAGAGCGCGACATAGATGTACGCTATGTGTTGCCGAAAGTTCTGCATACGTCCTCCAGTACAGTGATGTCTGTTGCTCGAGCATGTCTGGGCAAGGCACCACCGCGTCGGGCGGTGAAGGACAGAAAAACTCGTCATCCTTGCCCGCCTTTGCGAGAGGGATACCTAACGAAATGTGAAAATCTTCCTTAACAGACTGCTCCAGGTGGAGGACGCAGAGGCGGGGGAAGAAACACCTCCGGTGGGTCGTTCTTTGGAGCCATGCTGGGGACGGCCACCAGCGGGACAGACAGAGGGATGAACACAGTCGCAAGGGTAAACTTCAGGAGCGGCGGGACTTCGGCTCCCTCTTGCGCGGTGTGATGGACGCAGCCGCCAGGGCACAGGGTCAACTGTCCTCCGGAGGGCTGACCGTTATGGCAATGTTGCTGACGGTGTGAGAGAGGACAGGCCGCTCCGGGTTTCACCGTCTCGAGCGTGTTCCTCTTGCAGTGGGAGCAATCAAGACCTGGCGGCAAAGCGAAGCTCGCACCCGCCAGCAGATAACCCAAGAAGGGGAGTACTATAGCGAGGCGTAGGCATACCATAGGGGACAGCCACGTCGTCCCCCTTATACCGGTTCGCTGGTGCGTGGGCAACCCCGCGTGTGGCGGCGAACCAGGCTCAGAGAGATGAAGCGCTCCGGTACTCCGCTGCAGCTACCGCCATGATACGTTCGGCGGCAAGCCGTGCACCGATGATGTTCCGTGCGGCGGGCCCTAGTTCCAGCTCTGCCAGCGCGCCCGTCACGTACAGACCAGCAGGATGCCAGCACAGCGTACGGTCGGTAATGGGATAGCCGCACGCGCTGCACGCCAGTTCAAGCTCGGCAATCGTGCGGGTCAGCCACTGTCCTCCTGGACGTTCTTGCGCAAATCCGGTGGCGAGAATGACGCGGTCAGCGATGATCGTCTGCGCGCCATCGTCGTTGCCAATGGTCAGGGCCAGATGCCCGTCCGGCCGTACGAATGCCTGCTGCACAGTGGCGAACTGCGCGGCGAGCGCCCTCCGTGTCACGGCGGTGCGAAGCTGCTGCAATACGTCTGGAGGAATAGAACCGCGATGACGGGCACGGTCGATCAGAGCACGCCGCCGTGCCAGGCTGGCTTCGCGTCCGAAGGGGATAAGACAGGAACTGAACCAACAGGGATCGCTGTCAAAAGGATACTCGCGGAATGGATGACGGGATACCAGGGTGACCGTCCCCGGAGCACGGTGCGCCAGAGCTAAGGCCGTCTGTGCTGCGGTGATCCCGCCGCCGATAATCACTGCATGTGTCCATGGCGGCAGGGTGGTTCGCTGAAAATCAGAGTCGAAGACGTGATGGAGAGGAACGGGCTGCGTCGAGAGGGGCCGTGCCCACTCTGGACGGTACGGATCGCTCGGACCGATGGCGAGCAAGACCCGTCGGGCTTCCAAGGCGCCGTCGGCGGTTTCCACACGCAGTCCTCCTGCCCCCCGCGCTATCCGTTCGGCACGGCCGACGATGCGCAGGTCTGCGAGACGATACTGCTGCATGACCCACATCGCATGGCGTTGGAAAAACGAGAAAGACGGTTGGTTGCGATAGATGCCGGCGAAACATGTCTCTGGCGGCTCTGCACAGCGGCGTGCAGAGTGAAACAGAGACAGGGGATCCAGGTCGAGGTTGTGCACGTCCGGGGAGCGCAAATGGGTCATGCCGGTATTGACCGCGCGTGCGGACCAGCAGGCTAGTGGCTGTGGGTGTGGATCGAGGACTCGTACCCGATCGCGCGGGATGCCAGCCCGCGTCGTCAGGACGAGAGACAAATAGGTGCCATGAATTCCGCCCCCGATAATCAACCATTCCAGCATCGGAGAGACCACCTCATGCCGCGCGTGCGGTTCGCTGCGATCGTCGTGCGGACGGGACTGCACAGGAGGGACGCTCCCGCCCGCACGCGGCGCACGGAGAGGAAGGCCGCGGTACCGTACTCGAATTCCCCGTGCTGCCCTGACTGTGGAACAGTAACAAAGACTGATACGCAAGTCAAGTGATATTGCAATTTATATGTAAAATCATCGCAGCGAACAGGCGGCAGGAATCGTGCAGGAGGAGTCCGGCTTCTCCGGGGAAGAGAAACCGGACATCACAAACAGACAGTGAGGACGGTGAGCGTGTAGGCGTCGGTTTTACTTCATGCAGATCGCGTTGAGTTTGTTGCCGTCGAGGTCGCGGAAGTAGGCGATGTACGGGCCTTTCTCGCCCCCTCGGCGTCCCGGTGCCCCTTCGTCTTTGCCGCCGAGTTCGAGAGCTTTTTTGTACGCGGCATCCACTTTCGCTGGGCTCTCCGCCGCCAGGGCGACCATCACGCCGTTGCCCACGGTTGCCGGCTTGCCGTCAAACGGGGTACAGATCGCCAGGTTCACCGCCCCAGGCTTGCCGAACATCTTCAATCGCCCCATGTCCATGAGCATCTTGATCTCAGGGTCGAGTTCTGCCAACACGGCGGTGTAGAACTTCACGGCTTGCTCCATGTTGTTCGTACCGATGGTCACGTAGGCGATCATTGGTCAACCTCCTTCCCTAAGGTGTTACAGACGGGGATTATGCGGTAGCAGAGATTGGTGCAAGAGGCAAGCGGCGGTACGACACGCTCCTGCTGGTGCACTCGGCATACTGAGAACACGTTCGCCCCTGTTCTCTGGTGCTCGCCGGGCTCGGACCGAGGAAACGGATACCCAAAACGCCACCCGCACGATGGGGACACTGCCTAGCAGGTGCATGGTTCGGTGCAACAGGAGAGATCGTCGAGAAACATGCCACGCGCCCGATAGCGCTCGAGAGGGGTGGGGTCGATCTGCAGGCGGCGCGCGATGGCCCGTGCCACCACGGCGAAACGTTGACGAAATTTGTAGATAAAACAGAAAACGATGTTGCCGTGACGGACGCCAGGGCCAACGAGGAACAGTCCAGGCGTGCGGGTCGATTCATCCTCGGGAGAGAGTTGCACGTACCCGTCCTCTCTCCAGTCGAAGAGGTGAGCGATGCGATGGTGACTGCCTTTGAAGCCTGTTGCCAGAATGGGCCGACTACGCGTGCGCCAGCGACGCCCGTCGGCGCTGAGCACGTGGTAACCGCTCGACGTGCGCTGAACTGCCGTGACACAAGCGTTGGCGATCAACTGGAGACGTTTCGTGCGCAGCGCTGCTCCGAGCCGCTCGTAGGTGTAGGGAGAGACTGTCAGACTCGGATCACTGTGCTCGTGCTGCCAGATCGCCCTTGTATCGAGCACACGGGCACGTTTGCCGAAACCACAGAGGGTGATGGCAGCATCGAGACCACTTTCGTAGCCGCCGATGACAACGAATTCCTCCCCAGGCAGTCGTCGCCACGAATGGACCCGAGAGCTGTGGAGACAGAGTTCAGCCCCGGGGAAGCCGCCAGTGTGCGGGTACTGAAACTCGCCTGCAGCCCAGACGACGAAGCGGCTGCGTATGGCCAATCTCCCTCTTCGTCGAAGAGCCACGCATGCGCGTCTGCGGCTAATTGCTTGGCTCGAGCTGATTGTTTGCCGGCCTGCGTGGCGGCGGTGAACTGCTTTTGCCAACAGTGGATTGCGTCTTGGAGAATGGCGCGCAGCAGTTCGGTCAGCCACGGAGGAAGCACAAGGGACAGCCTCCTCTCGCGCTGAGGGAGCAGAGCATCGGAGGTGTCCCCTGACCCGTGCACTGCCCGAGGAACATAACCCCACACACCGCACGTGTCAATATAATGCAATAAAATCGTAATAAACAGTTATATGAATTTGCAAAAAAACTTAAATATTCTGGACTCCCGCGTCGGGCCGCACATCTCCCACGGTCTGCGCCTGGTGTCGCTGAGGAGGACAAAAAGGCGCTCGTCGAGCGAGAGGTTGATAAAATTGTCCGAGCCTCTGCCAGGCGTTCAGACGCTCCTCGGCAGAGGTCACCGCCGCCGGGAAACGCGCCAGGCCCTCACGCCGATAGTCCTTCCCAATTGTGTCGTCTACCCATCCCTCGTACTGCAGGATCCACTGTATGAGAATGAGCAGCAGGTGGTATGCGAAGCGGCGAGTCAAGGGCGTGCGTGGGGCAGAGACGGAAGGAAGATCGGCTGGCGTCCACACAGGCGGAGAGAGCCTGCTGTGCGGCGTCCAAGCGAATGTCCACGTATACCGCTGCAAGAAAAGGCCGCCATACTGGGGGTGGCCACAAAAGACCCCGAATCCCCAGAGAGAGAGGGCTGCCTCATGGAACTCTCCCTGGTAGTGGCTGCTGCCGGCCGTGGGAACCGGGGGACGGGTACGAGTCAAGCCGTACGAGAGCAACAGGTTGCCGCGAGGGAAGCAAATGTCTTGCCCCCAACACCACAGCTGTTGATGCAGCAGCTGGGCGGCAAATGTCCGCAGGTGCCGGAGCAAGGGGACGACATCACTCCAGAGGACGGGGGCAGAACGGCTCTGTAGCCGTGACGTCGTGCGAGGAACGATACCACCCTCCTGCCCGCCATCAGTGCACATGTCGCAGGAGCGATTATAATGAAACTTAGTTGCAATTTCCAACCTGTCTCTCTCCGCCCCGCGGCAGCGAGGGCGTTGGGGTGCGCGCTGTCAGTGGAGCAGCAGATGCGCGCTGTATACCATTGTGGCGCCACCGAGGGTGACCAGAAACAACCAGCGAGGAGGATTGCCGAGATGGGCGGACGGCAACAGGCTGGCTGCCCCCAGATAGAGAAACACCCCGGCAAACCAGCCGAGCAACAGCGCGACGACAGCCGGAGGGAGGGGAAACAGGGCTTGCGTCACGACCCCGGCGATAGGAGCAAACGCGGCAACGCACACCATCGCGGTGGCAGCCTGGGGCGTGTGGTGGGTCCCGAGCATCACCCCAGCCACACTCACCCCGTCGGCCAGTTTATGCAGGATCACACCGACCGCAATGGCCCAGCCGGTTTGCTCGCTGGCATGAAACCCCTGGGCGATGGCGAACCCGTCGAAGAAGCTATGTACCCCGATCCCGGTTGCCCCCAACAATCCGGCGTGGTGGGCGTGGGCATCGTGGGCGGGAAGCGCGTGGGTCTCGTGTCCGTGGGACGTATGTTCGAGGAGGTAAAAGGACAGAAATCCCAGGGCGCAGGCGAAAAGCAGATGATGATGGTGCAACCAGGTGCCGGAGGTTTCGAGGATCTCCAGCGCATCCGGCACTACTTCTACCAGCGCCGCCGCGACCAGAGCACCGGCACAAAAGGCGTAGATCAGCCTCCGGTACGCTTCGAGTCGCAGGGCGAGCAGCCCCCCACCGAGGGTGATGGTGCAGGCAGCGCCAAAAATCACGAGAGCTTCCATAGGACTTCGTGGGGAGAAGAGCGACGAGAGGAGCGCACCCGTGTCCCGCTCGCTCGCAGGAGGGGACGGATGAAGTACCGGAGGGATACCGCAGGGTGCTTCATGCGCGAGTCGGCGCGAGGCGCCCGGCCTCGTGCTGTCGGTGCGACCGCTCGTACGGTCTGCCCACCGAGTGCTGCGCGTGCTTCGTCCGCCTCCTCCCTTCTCGGTCGACCGTCGGCCAAGGGAACAATGCCCCCCGCTGCCGTACACACCAGGTGCGGTCGTCTTTTCCGACGCATTTTTTTACTCTACCAACTGCACCGGTGTGGCGCTACTGGGGCACTGCGCTCGTCGCGCACCGCGTGGTTTGGTGTCCTGCCTTGTGCCTCTCCCTACCGGCGAGACAGGACAGCACGGAGGCGGTGCAGCGACCAGGTGACGGCAAACACCCCACTCAGGCATGCCGCTGCCATCTGGCCGGGAGGAAAGTCGTAGTGGTGGGCCAGCACGAAAGCTCCCATCCCTGTCAGCAGCGCAATCGCAGGCGAGAGGAAAAAAAGGCTGCGAGCTTCGCGGCAGAGGTGTTTGGCAATCAGTGGCGGCAGGATAAGGGCGGCAAACGTATAGACGACCCCGGACACCCGTATGGAAAAGCCGACCGCCACCCCGAGCCATACGGCGAAGAGGGTATCCCAGCGTTTCGTGCGCAGCCCGGCGGCCTGTGCCACCTCTGGGTCCAACACCACGAGCAGAGCGGGCCGATACCACTTCACCAGGGCCACTGCCGTTGCGGCAGTGAGTATGGCAAAAATCCACACATCCGTCCGTGTCGCGCCGATGATCGTACTCGACAGCAGTCTGATCGCTTCTTCCCGTCCATGCGGGCTATGAGACAGAATCAGGGTCGAGAAGCTGGCTGACGATAGGAAAATCCAGCCGGTGAGCGCTTCGTGGCTTTCCTCGTCGTCCCGGCGTCCTCCGCCGGTGGTGAGAAGGGCAGCCAACACGGCGCAGAGCCCTCCCATACCGGCATAAAAGATGTCCGATCGCCACCAGCTCTGAAGATCGAACGTCACGGTGCTGCCTATCCACATGCCGGCTGCGATCCCCAGCAGCGAGGCCTGCGAGATGGCGGCACCGATGAAGATCTGGTCGCGCGCGATGACGAGGATGCCGAGGAGAGACAGCAACACCGCAATCAGCCAACCCGAGAGATAGGCATTGTGGAAGAGGGACCAGGAGGAAAGGAAGTTATGGATCACACCGACTCTCCGTGGGGAGCGAAAGAAGAAGAGGAAAGGTATCCAGAGGGTGCAGGCCATCGGTGTCTCTGCGAGCGAGCCGAACCAGATTGTTCGGCGTGAGCACGGTCTGCTGCGGTCCGGCGATGACGTGTCCCTCCAGCACCAGTGCTGCATGCGTGGCGTAGCGCATGGCGAGAGCCAGGCTGTGCGTGACGAACAACACCGTACAAGGAGCACTGTGAGAGGTGGCAGTGAGGAGACGGAGGAGAGTTTCTTCTGTTGCCATATCCAGCCCGCTGGTCGGTTCGTCGAGCACGAGCATGCTCGGGCGGCGGATCAGCGCACGGGCGACCAACGCCCGCTGGCGTTGACCGCCCGAAAGGGTCCAATAGCTCTGTCGGGCGCACTCCTGCAACCCCATGGTCTCCAAAGCCCAGGCGAGACGGGGCGCGGCTTCGCGTTTGCCGACAGCGGTGCCGACCAGCCCCAGCAGCACAAACTCGCGTACCGTCATGGGAATGGAAGAGAGCAGATCGTGCCGCTGCGGCACAAAACCGATCCGCTCCCGCCGCGCCAGTTCGGGATGTAGCCAGAGCTCTCCGGCGTGCGGGCGCACCAATCCCAGGACGGCACGCAAGAGGGTGGTTTTCCCGCTTCCGTTCGGTCCCAGGACGAACCAACGCTCTCCGGCTCTGACCTCCAGGTTGACTCGCCGCAAAACCAGATGCTGACCGTACCCAAGGACGAGCTCTTTCATCCGGAGAATGACCTCGGGACTTTCCATGGCGCTCTCACTGCTCAACACGATCGCAACAGGTGCGGCAAAGATAGCGGTTGAACACCTGGCCGGCAGCGAGCAGTATGGCTCCGCTCGCCGCGCATATCCTTTCGGAGCGGGCTGCTGCCGATCCCCATCCGCTGGCGACAAGCGTGGCGGCGGCCAAGGGAATCAACAGCAGCCACCGTCTGCCGTGGATCCGTATCCCCACGCACGACGTATACCCAGCAATCAGGAAGGAGGACAAGAGCAGGAAGGCTTCGACCGCCTCGGCCAGGGAGAATCCTAGCCCTGCGAGTGGGAGTGCGGCGAGGAGGAAGGAAGCAGTCAGACAGTGGAGGGCACAGGCGGTGGCTGTCCATATCCCCATACCCTCGACCCGAGAAAGGGCGTACCTCATGTGGCGGTCCCTCCCAGCGCTGCAGCGATCTGCCGGACATTGTAATCGATCATGCTCAGATACTCGTCGGTGCCCGGCCGCGCACCTGCCTGATTGGCCATAAAGACCACCGTGGCCCCTGTCTGTTCGGACACGAAACGGGCGTAGCGGGGATCGTAGTACGCGGCTGCCAGCACCGCCCTGACAACGTTGGCGCGCATGCTTTGAATGACCTGGTTGAGGTGTTGGGTCGTCGGTGGGATCCCCGGTTTCGGTTCCAAGGTATCGACGACATCGAGACCGAAACGCCGGGCGAAGTAGGGCCACATTCTGTGATCGGTGACGACTCGTGCTCCCCGGTAGGGCCGCAACAGTCCTAACCACCCCCCTAGTGCGGAGGTGTCTCCCTGGCTGGCGAGGAAGGCATCGAGTCGGTCATGCTCGGCGAGCAGCACCAGCTTCTCGAAGTCGTATTTGTGGTAGAGCGTTTCCCCCACCAGCGCGATGCCGAGACGGCGGCGGAAGTCTTCGTAGCGCTGTCTGAACACCTGCGCGTGGGCGGGCTGGAGTGCGGTGAGTCTGTCGCGGATCAGGCGGGCAACGCGCAGACCGTTGATGGGATCCAGCAGATAATGGGGATTGCCCAGAGGGTGCACGTCACCCATCGAGCGGTCCACCGGCCCGGTGGGGACCTCGAGCGGGGTGATCACCGTCGAGGCATCGAGATAGCCGCGGCCTCCGGGCTGGACATGTGGATTGCGGGCGTTGCGGAGCAGGACCGGGGCCCAGCCGATCTCGAGGTCCATTCCCACCTGGATGTACAGATCGCACGTACTCAGCGCTTTGACGAAACTGGGTTTCGCTTCGACGAAATGCGGGTCTTCCGTCGGCTTGGCGAAGACCGTGACCGAGACGAGATCGCCGCCGACTTCGCGCACCAGACTGCCCAGTTCAGGAACAGTGGCACAGACACTGAGTGGCTGGGCAGAGGCAGACGCAGCCATCATCAGTGCGGTCCACACCATTCCGATCCTGATCATCGACGAGAGGGAGAAACGATGATTGTTCATACCTCAACTCCTCTGACTGCTCACAACTGACAGCTCACTGCTCGCTAGTACTCGTGGGGCGGATGGGTGCCGAGGAGCCACTGGAACCCCAGCCACACCGAGTGAGCGTTGCGACTCCCGTTGCCGAAACGGGTGCGGTCATAATTGTACTGCAAGCGGATGCGGGTAAACTCGGTCGGTTGCCAGACCAGCAGTGGCGAGACGCGGTGGCGATCGGTACGGAACGGGTCGTTCCGCCGGCCGCCGATGCTCTGTCCGCTGCCCCCGGCGTATTCGTAGCGGACACCGGCAGCCCAGCCGTAGGTGAAGCCGAACAGCCCCTGCGTATACAGTCCCCAATCGTGCAGGGTGCGGCCTGGGAAGGTCAGGGCGTCGCCGTCTGCATCATCGATGAGGACAAAACGATCGGCGTGGAAGTCCCGCTGCATCACCTCTGTCTGCCATGTCACGAACGGCCAGCCGCGAAAGTTGCGGACCGGACGCCACCGCCATTTCATGGCGAGGCCGTAGATCCACGTGTCGCCGTTGCGTCCGGTCGCATTGGGGCCGTAGAGGCCAGAGAGGCCCACCAAGGTGGTCAGTTCTTCGCCGAACCCCCAGGAGTGTTCCCACCGCGTCAGGTACACGAAGTCTTTGAGCGACCGCGTCCGTGTGGCGCGCTCCACGAGCGGACGATTGCCGATCATGCGGTCATCGAGTGCGCCGTGCTCGTGCTCTTCGTCATGTCCGGCTTCCTCTGCCCCGCCGTGCTGGTGGCGACCGCCGAGAAAACTCGTCATCGTCTCGCCGTTGGCGTTCTGCATGCCGACATACAGCTGCGAGAACCACGCCGTCGGCAACAGCCAGCCCAGTCGCACTCCCGGCGCTCGCATCCCGTCCGGCCCGAAGAGGCGGTTGTTGATCACCGGCTGATCGATCCAGTCCCATTGATGAGGATGGCGCGGGTTGATGAGCCCGAATTCGGTGAGGAAGTGCCCGGCCTTCAATTCCAACCCCAGCGGGAGGCGTTGGCTGGTCAGGAATGCCTCCTCCAGTTCCACCCCCGTCTCGCCACTCAAGGCGTCGATGAAATACGTGACGAAGACCTGCCCGCGGAGGTACGGATCGACGGCGCCGCTGAACCCGAGCTCTCCGTCGGCGAGGGTAAACCCACGCTTGCGCGGATCGTGCCCGCCGCCCTGAAGGGTCTGTAACTCGCGATCGGTGGCAGTAGAGGAACCGGCGAAAAGAGAGGGGATGAAAGAGATATCGATCAGACGAACGTTGGCCCCGCCAATGCGGCGGGAGAGGAGGTCGACAGGACGCTGCTCTTCGCGCTCCAGCTCTCTCACCGCCTGATCCAAAGGAGACTCGATTTGTGCTGCGCGCGCCTGCCGCACCGCTGTCTCGACGTGTTGTTGCAATTTTTCTTCTCGTGCCGCTGTCTCGCGCTGCAGCGTCGCCAGGGTCCGCTGCAGGTCTTCGACGGTACGCTGCAGACTTTGTACCTGCCGGCGCAACGCCTCGACCTCGGCATCGCCGTCGGCGCGGAGCGCCGGGCCGGGGAAGAGGGCGAGCAGACCGACAACTGTACACAGGGATAGGAGTCGTACTGAGTGCACCACGCTTCACCTCCGCTGCACAAACAGGCACAGGGAGTCCACCTCGGTTGGGGGGCTCCTGCCTGTCGGCTAGATGTAGAGCAACGCCTCTTCAGCAGTGATACAGATGCTGTTACGACACAAGTGCAGGAGGCGAGCGGGGAGTGGCGGCTGAGTGCGGGCGCGTCGGTGGATGCTGCGGTGGCGGAAACACGAGCCGAGCAGCGTGCAACGCCGGCCCGAGAAGGAACGAGGACTCCTGCGCGAGGGAAGAGTGGGGTGCGCCCAGCAAGCAGACGTGGCACTCTCGTTGCACCGTACCCTGGGCCGTAGAAGAGTGCGCGTGCTCGCTCCAGAGCGCGAAAGAGCAGAGCAGACTGCTCAGGCTGACCAGAACGACCCAGAATCGCCACCTGTTGCGAGGAGCCTTCATGACCGTTTCTGACCCATAAAGGAGCAGGAACTAATTGTCAAGATTGCGAGGGTGATCGCGTGCGGAGCAGCGATGTCTCCCGTGGTCCCAAACAGTGGCGCGGGGAGCTGCATTCGGTGGGCGCCTCCAGGAGAAAGAGGACGTGGTTGCGCTCATGGATGTGTGCGGTGCGAACGATCACAGTCACGGACCTGGATATCCCGTCGCGCCGGGACGAGCCGCCATCGTCCCGCCCAGCTCGGCGTGCGGATACCTTTCCTGCGCCAGTGTCGTCACGTTGTCGCCGGTGAGACTGTGGAGAAATGCCACCAGCGCGCGTTTCTCCTCCGGTGTCAGTCCCAAAGGGGCAATGCGTGGATCCTGTCCCTCGGCCCCCGTGCCGCCGCGGTCGTAGTAGTCGATCACCTCGTCCAACGTCAGCAGCACCCCGTTGTGCATATACGGGGCGGTCAAGGCGACGTTGCGCAGGGAAGGAGTCTTGTAGCGCCACAGGTCCGCAGGGTCGAGGGTCACCTCATAGCGACCCAGGTCTTTCTCAGGCGGCAGCAGTACCTGATCGAGCTGGGTGCGTGGCAGGCGCACGACGAAACCGCTGCCGAGATCGACCTCGACCGTTTTCTCGGGAATGAGCGGCAGATGCGCTACTCCCGTGTTGTGGAAAGCATGGTCGGTGAACAGCGCGGCGTGCTCTCCGATAAGATGACAGCTCACACACCGACCCTTGCCGGTGAAGATGGCAAACCCGGCCTTGGCCTCCTCGCTGACCGCTTCCGCTTCGCCCGCGAAGTACCACCGGTCGAACGGTGCGTTGCCGGAGAGGAGGGTACGTTGATAGCTAGCCAATGCTTTCCCGAGAGTGGCGACACTCACCCCCGTACCAAAGGCAGCGCGGAACTCGTCCTCGTATCCCGGCAGCTTTCGCACTTTGTCGACGACGTACCCGATAGACGGGTTTCCCATCTCGACCGGATTGGTGAGCGGAGAGATGATCTGGTCTTCTAAGAAGAACTCGCGTCCGTCGTGGAACAACAGGCGCTGGTAGGCCACGTTGTACAGCGCCGGGGCATTTCTGCGTCCGGTCTTGCCGTTGATGCCGACGGCGAGGCGGACTTCGTTGACCGTAAACCCCTGCGCGGGAACGTGGCACATGGCGCACGACATGGTGTTGTTGGGTGAGAGGCGACGATCGAAGAAGAGCTTGCGACCGAGGGCGATCTTCTCTGGAGTCAGGGGGTTATCGTCGGGGACCGGCAGAGGGCTCGGAAGGCCGAGAGGCGGAACGATCAGGGGTTGGGAGACGGCTGGACCGGCGGAGAGGAGGAAGAGCAGCGGCAACACCCACCGACTGAGGACCGGGTTCATGGAGTATGGTCCGCGCGTTGCTCCTCCAGCAGGAGCGTTTCGATATCGTGCAGGACGAGCTGGGGGTTGAAAAACCCCGTGCTGTAGATGTTTCTCACCTGCTGGTGGCGGTCGAGCAAGAAGACCTTGAGGACGTGGCGGAACACCCCGCTCCACTGACCGTCCTCGGTCCACAGTTTGGCGACCGGTTGGTGGAAGTCGGCCAGGACCGGCTGGATATCCGCCGGGGTGCGACCGGTGAGAAAATGCCATGCGGTCTGCGGGCTCAGGGTCGCACGCACCTCGGCCAGTCGCGCCGGCGTATCCCGTTCAGGGTCGAAGCTGATAGAGAGCAGCGTCACGTGCGCCGCCAGCTCGGGACGCTGGCTGAGGGACCGGTCTACCCGCTGCAGGACCGCGGCGGCGAGCGGGCAGCCGCCGATATCGCTACAAGCGGTGTACATGAAAGAGATAACGGCGATTTTCCCACCGGTCAGGGCAAACAGCCTGACCGGCTTGCCCTCCGAGTCGAGCAAGAGATGGTCGCTGACGGTATCGATCGGCGGCAGGGCGTACGTCCCGGGCGCAGGAGGGGTAAACTGCGGGTGGAGCGCGTCGTGCAGGGTGTGCAGGGCAGCGTCGTGCGCGCGCGACGCCCAGGGCAGAGCCAGGAGGATGACGCAGAGGACAGAAATTCTCGCTCTGTTCATACGACCTGGTTAGCGTGCCACTGCGGCGAGCGTCTCGGCTTCCCTGGGAGACGCTTCGGTGTAGATCTGATTCTTGTAGAACTGGTCCTGGCCGAAGTGCATGATATGCGGCCGGCCCAGGTTCTCTTTGTAGAAATCGATGGCGAAGGTCGGGGTCAGTGTGTGCCCGTCCCACGTATACGCCTTGAGGAACTGTTCGTTCTCCTCGCCCTTCTTGTCCCAGTTGGACAACAGCGAGGAGGTGAAGTAGACGCGCTTGCCGTCCCACGTTTGCGAGACCATATTGACCTGCTTGCCGATCTGCTGTTCGTGCACCAGCCGCGGCTTCTCCGGGTCGGCGACATTGTAGACGCGGCAGTAGCCGTCCATGAAGGTAGTCACGAACAAAAACTGATCGTCGGCGGAGAGGCTGATGTCCACGGGCAGCGGGACTTTCGCCGGATCCCCGATATCGGCGACCGCTTTGGCCTCGAAGGTGCCGTCGGCCTGTTGCCGGATCAGCCACAGCTTCGACGTGAGCGCCGTAGCGGTAAACGCATAGGAGTGGCGCGGCTGCAGCGCCCACCGGATTTCCAAGGGCGCGCCGGGAACATCGAAGATTTGCAGCGGTGCGCGCGCATGGAAGTCCCACAGCACCATCGTATTGCCGAAGCGTTTCATCGCTTCTTTATCGGCCAGCATCTGCCCGAAGTCCATCATGTAGTTGTTCCACCCGGTGAAGGAAGAGGTCAGCATGCGGTTGAGATGGGGCTGGACGCGCACGTCATACCCGTATTCGGCCTTTTCCGGCATCCAGATGGTGCGGATATATTTGCCCTCGTTACTGTACTCCGCCATGCCGGTTTTGCCGCCATGGTCGGTCGAGTTCGATAGGCCCGTGATCAGCATCCGTCCGGGCAGAGGATAGAACGTATGTGGGCCCACCACGCCGCCGGAGTCTTGCACGAAGGTGTCGATCGTCTTGACCAGCTTGGGTTTGGCGGGATCGGCGGCGACGTCGAAGACGAAGATCTTGCTGTCGTCGAGCCCGCCGAGCCAGAGATAGCGCCGGTCGTCGGTGAAACCACCGTGGTGGGCTTCGTGACGGCCGCCGACCGAGACGCTCGAGATCACCTTGCCGTACTGGTCCGGCCTGTTGGGGTTGGCCCCGACGGTGACGAGCTTATCCGAACCGTCGCCGATGCCTTCGGCCCCCAGGGTCCAGACATAAATGTAGTCTTCCTGGCCGGTGATCTTCGGCAGGTAGGGAGATTGGCAGGTCTCGTCCGCGTTGACGAGGCCGCTGCCTCCCATGAGCATCGTGAGGCCGCACAGCACGGCAGGCCAGGGGTGCAGGCGAAGGGTCGAGAGGACACGAAACATACATGCCTCCTGTA